>JAESUL010000208.1 GCA_016763115.1 Phycisphaerales bacterium
CACGCTCTGGCTGGTCGATGCCCACAGCGAAGCACCCGTCAATGCGCTGGTGTTCATTTCGTGTGTCTGGATCGGCACGGTTGTTGAACTGGTGGTTTCTTCACGGTTCTTCGGATCACTGCGTGATCGCACCGAGTGGTCTGATGAATCGCGCGTCGGGTTCTTGGTCGATGAATCGGGCGAGAAGACCTTTGCGCCCTGGTTGCTTTTGACACCCGAAGCACGGTGGATCAATGCGTTGTTTGGGGTGAGTGCATGGGCGGTGGTTGCTGCGGCCATGACCATTCGGGTGCTCGATGCCGACCTTGATTACCTTGCGCCGCTCGGGTTTGGGGTGGCGAGCCTCCTCGTCGCCGTCTTCACGGTTGGGAAACAGAGCGAGCAGAATGCTGGGCTCTGGGCACAGCACGGGTCGCCGCGTTCTGCGCTCGGGGCTGCGATGATTATCAATGGGCTGGTCCTCAGTGTGGTGACCACCGCGACCGCTTTGGGCGGATGGATGCAGGTGGTGACCTGGGCGATGATCGGGATTGCAGCGATCGAGACCGGGAGAAGAATCAGGTTCCGGGCTGCGGGGATCTTTGGGCTTATCCTGATCGGGCTTGCAATTGTGCGCTTGGGTACATTGGATTTCGCAGTACACATGCTTTATTCTGCAGATGAGGCCGTGCTCGGTCTGGGGTACTCGGAGTGGACATGGCAGATGCTCTTTGTGGGCGCCGTATGTGGCGCGGCGGCTTGGCGATCGCGGTACAAGGCTGAGGCGGGGATTGCGGGGTGTGTGGGGCTGTGGGTGCTGGCGTTGAGCCTCGTGCATTCCGAGAGTTCGCCCGCTTCCATCGGAACGGCGTTTGTCTTGATCGCGATGACGGGCGCGTGGATTCATGTGTTCTACCCGGTCGCTGCGCTCTCGGTGAATGCCTTTGTGCTTGCCAGCATCGGGGCGGGCGTTGCGCTGCTTGGGCAGATCAACCAGAGCGATTCGATGCCTGTCATGGAGATCAATGTCGTTTCTATGGTCCTTGTGGGGCTTGGTTGGGTTGGGTTTGCGGCCCGCCCGCGTGCGGGGTTTGTCTCGCGATGGACCTCGGCCGGGCTTGCGATCGGCGCGGGAGCGGTTGCACTCTGGAGCATCGACGCGGCCTATGGAACCCCCTTGGCGTTGCTGTTTGGTTCGATCTACTGCGCAGCACTCATCGGCATCGGGCACCGGTTGTTGCGGTGGTCGGTGATGGAGATCGCGGGCATCCTTGTATGGACCGTGACGCTCGGATGGGCGGCGTACCAGATCAATACGGGGCAAAGTACCTTTGACCAAGCCCCGGTGATTGGGGTTGATTTTGGGACCACGATTATTCTCGTCGGCTCGGCGGTGTGGATCGGACGCCGATTGCCGGGACTGTTGTTGGCGGACGACGCTTCTGAATCAACTGCTGGTACCCGGATGACCATCGCAGGCGTCTCGTTTGGGCTTGCTTGGACGCTGCTCTTGGCGGGTACTTCGATCGAGGGCGAGCGGATCGCACGATCTATGTTCGCCGAGGGAGCGGTCCGCGGGGCGGGGGTTTCTATCTGGTGGAGTATCTTCGCGGTGGGCTCGATTGTCGTTGGGTTCCGTTCGGTGGCGATGATCCGGTGGGCGGGGCTTGGGCTGCTGGGTGCAGTGGCGATCAAGGTCTTGGTCTTTGATACGGTGGTGCTCAACCCTGCGGCACGAATTGTGGCGATGATGACGGTTGGACTGGTCATCATGGGTGCCGGCGCGTTGTATGCGAAACTCGCGAGCATCAGCGGCGCGGAAAGCGAGGTTGAAGAAGGCAGCATTGATGAGGGTGGATGAAGTGTTCCGGTTGATGTGTGTCTACAAAAGAAGCGGCCTCTCGATAGAGAGGCCGCCGGTGGGGTCAGGAAAAAGCGTTTGGGTTTATCGACGACGACGGGTCGCGATCAAACCACCAAGGCCGAGCAACGCAGCGGTGCCCGGTGCAGGAACGCTGGTGACGGTGAACTGGAAGCCGGCGGTGACTGTGCCCAGATCAGCAAGGTTGCCGACGGTAACGCCAGCTGAGCCATCCCAGGTGCCGTCAAGGTTTGTACCCATGAGGCCGGTGACATCGAATGCGGCAATTGGGGCTCCGGCTGCATCAAGGAAGTACATGATTGCTTCCTTCATGAATGTAGGATTCACGAAGCTCATTGCGGTGCCACCAGCGTTGGCACCCAAGAAAAGACCTCCATCAGTAACGGGGAGTCCACCAACACTAAACGGGGTGCTCGAAAACAGGTCGGGGCCGTCTGTATCAAGTTGAATCTGGAAGGTGGTCTCGCCGAGAGCGGAAACATCACCACTGATGGTGAAATCGCTCGAGATGATGTTGCCGCCGAAGATATCTGCACCGAGAGCTTCGCCTGCACCGTTAAAGATCGAATCTACACTGGGGGTGGACAATGCGAACCCACCTGCGCCACCGATACCGCCACCCAAGAAGTACGCATCGGCGGTCCGGCTGGATTGCCCGGTGCCTTGCAGCGATGCTGCAGAGATGCGGCTCATATCGCCATTGACATCTGCTTGTGTGTAAAGACCTGCTTGGGCGACGCTTGCTGCGCCTGCCAATGCTACTAAAAGTACTGCTTTCATATCTTCTCTCTCCATTTAATGGGAGTCGCGAGACCCCGAAACAAGTGCCTAGAGCCGAGAATACGGCTTTGACAGAGGCAACCCCAAGGTAGTTGGTTTGCCCCTCTCATGCAAGGATTTCGCGTCTGTTTCTACATTTATAGTGAGGGAATTGCTTGCATTTCACGGTATTTGCTATTTGTTCGGCCCAAAACCGCTGTGGTTGGACAAAACGCATCACCGATAATCCTGGGCGATCATCGGCGATTTCCCCCAGAACATCGGGTTATTCGCCCCGTTTAAGCGGAGCCATGGCACCGATGAGGGCGATGATCCGCCCGCGTCCGCCCGCGACGGCTTTGCACTCGGTGACTTCGTGCTCGGTGCGTTTGTCGAAGAAGATCAGATCTCCGGCCCCGATTTTCAGGTCCTCGAATGCCGAGATTGATGGGCCTTCCGGAGGGTGCAGGATCAGGTCGCCACCCCCGAAATCGACGCCGGGTTCGGTGAGTTGCATCCAGCATTGGAGCATCGGGAATGGGTGTTCGTAGGGGACATCGTTGTGTCTGGGGTAGCCTTCGGCATTGTGGAGGTACCGGGTGATGATGTGGATGTTGCGGTAGTGGTGCTGGCGGTAGGCATCTGCGTTGTCCCATGCTTGTTCGATGGCGTCGCGGGTGTTCATGATCCGGGTGTGGATCTCGCCGTGGTGCGTTGCGGGGTCGTTGTTGCAGAACCGGTAGAGCCGATGGACCGTGTGTTCTTTTCGTGCTTGGTCAAAGATCCACGGGAGTACGAAGTCTTCGCCTGTATCGACGGTTGGTTTTACTTTGCCGACTGGGGCCGAGGCGAACTGGTTTTCTACTTCGCTGGTGTACCGCTTCAAATCGTCGCCCGACAGCACCGAGCGAACCACAAAGGCGGTCGCGGCGGGGTCCTCGATCGCCCTTTGGGCTTGGGCGATGTCGATGGGGAGCAGGTTCTGGACTTTGGGACTCATACGCAGGCCTCCGTGTGTTCTTTGTCGGCTTGAGGAACTTGAGATTCGGGTTGTAAACGAACGGCGGTCGCCCAGAGCGGGAACCAAGGTCGTTTTTCAATGCTGAGAATCTCGAAACCGAGCGATCTGATGAGATCCTCGAAATCGTTGGCGTACATGGGCAGGTCGTAGGTAGGTGTGAGCGAATCAAAGGTGATTTGGGTCTCGTATTGCAGGAGTGCTTTGCGATCCGCATCCGGGACCGTGTGCGATGCTTGGACGACCCAGGGGCTCCATTTACGGGCGAAGTCGGCGCCACGCTGGGCGAATAGTTTTTGCGGGAGCACGGTGGTCCACCGCCAGATCGGGGCGGGCAGTGCGATCAATGCCCAGAGCAGTTTTCGTGGTATTCGCGTGGTGAGCCAACGGTACTTGTACTTCGCCGAGGCGTTGAAATACTTGCTCTTGTGGTAGGAGTGTACGAACAACAACCCACCGGGCTTGACCATCCGCGAGGCGCACGCGAGGGTCTCGGCGGGGTGCGGAGTATGCATCATCATCCGGTGGCAGAGCACGATATCGAACGAATGCTCGCGGTAGGGCATCGCGTTGACATCGGCGCGCACAAAGTTCACACGCGGATCATCGATCAACTCGGCGGCCCGGTAGATTGACTCGGAGAGGTCCAGTGCGTGGTACTCGCCCACGCCGAGGGCGAGCATGTAGGCGGTGTCGTCACCCAGCCCCGCGCCGACCTCGAGGACAGATTTTCCGGCGAGGTCCATTTCGTCAAACCCGGTCCTCAGATTCATCTCGGTGGTGTGCCCGAGCATGAGTTGTCTATCGCATGTGCGGACGGCTTTGGTTTTGAGCCATTGAAACCCGAAACTTGAGGTGTACGAGGAATCGCCCACGAAGTCGGACACGCCGGCACGGGTGTTGGCGATGGGTTCACCGGTCTGTGGATCGCACCATGATTTGCCCTGTTTTTCAAGTGGTTTCCCGGTCTTTGGATGCACGAACCCGATGGTGTTAGGCATGGGTTGGCTCCGCACGGTTGGGCGATGCTTGGTTAATCGCGGGTTGTCCAAACACCTGATCATTGCGGTACAGATCGGCAGCGATGGCGATGCGTTGATCCCAATCGATGCCGCCCCGGTTGATCTCTGCACACAGCCCGAGCCGAAACGCGCGGCGTTTAATCGGCAGGTGCATCGTGTGCAGCAGTTGGGATTCGGCAATCGGATCTTGATATACACTCGCCGGTTTGTGCGCACGGTCTGTAAACACAGAGAAGAGTCGTCGGTGGTCGGGTGCGTCGAGTTTGAGCATGGGCTCGGCGATGCTCGCGTGCTCTTTTGGGGTGATGCGGAAGATTGCATCATGGCAATCGCGGTTGTGCTCGAAGAGTACCGCTGACATCATGCCGAGGAGGATCTCACGCTTGAAATACTCCCCAATGCACACCCGGTGATGGTGGACAACACGGGCGGCGGGCTCGTAGTAGATCACCGGATCTGTTCCCAAGCACCGGAACGCGAACTCCAGATCCTCGAAATACACCGGGCGGATTTCGTGGTTGAACGGCTCGTTGATACCTTCGATCGCCGATCGCAGGATCGAGAAGTTCAGCGTCCATGCGGATCGGAAATCATGCAATCCATGAGGCACCAGTGATCGGGCATCAAATACACTCGGGGTATGGGCGATGAACACATCGAACAGGGATTGCTCGTTGTCCGACGCCCACGGCGAATCACCCACCACCGCTCGATGCCCCTTGCTGATGGCGGCAACATGGGCCTGCACGCACCCTTGATCGGGCATGACATCGTCGTTCATGAAAAGCAGGATCTCGCCGGAGGATTGCTTGATGCCGACATTGCGTGCGTTGGCGGCACCGCCAAACTCGACCTCGATGACTTGGCCAGCAAGCCCATCGGGGAGGACTGGGCGATCTCCATCGCCATCAATCACGACGATGACCTCGATGGCGATTGATTCGGGGAGGGCTTGGGCTGCGAGGGCATCGAGCAGCGATTGGAGTTTGCTGCTCCGCCCACGCGAGGGCACAATGATGGAAACGAGCGTATGCACAGTCATTCCTTATCGGATATCATCCATCAACCCGTGCACACACGGGCCCGAGGGCGAGACCACTGTGCTTATTGTACTGCCAAGTCATCTCCGTGTCAGCGGCGTCACCACATGGGCGATGCGGGCGATCGACGCCTTGCGTTCTCGATCGGTCCATGCGGGGATCATTGCCCATACGAGAGTTGGTGAACCAATCCCGGATTTCCTCCGTCCTTATCTTGTTGCCGAGATTAAGGATGAGCACCCCATCGCGGAGTACAACGGGCGTATTGAAACGCTCATCCCCCACTATCGGCGGGCGATTGAGTCGGTGTACGCCCAGACCGATGCCCCGGTGGTGCTTGCTCCATGCCTGCACGGGGATTGCTTCGGTGTGATTGCGGCGCTGACCCAGTCGATCCCCGAAAAGATTCGGCTTGTGTCGTGGCTGCACGCGGACAATGGGTATGACCTTGGGGTCGGGACACATTACGAGTCAATAATTCATGGGTACGCGGCGGTGAGCCGCGAGCTCGGCGAGTCCTGCAAACGCCGACTCGTACACCGCGCAGCGGACATCACACATATTCGTCACTCGATCCCGGTCTCGGCGGATATTGAATCGGATGCAAGGGAGCCGTACTCGCGTTCGCGCCCAATTCGAATTGTGTATACCGGGCGGATCGAGGAGCACCAGAAACGGGTCAGTGCGTTGCCTTGGATCGCACGGCGGCTCCATACGCTCGGCATGGCGTACGAGTTTCGGATCGTCGGCAACGGCGAGGCGATGGATGAACTCCGCAAGAACACAAGGTCTCTGCCCAACATCAAACTCGTCGGTGCGGTTGACCCCGACAAGGTCGCCGATTATCTGCGATGGGGCGATGCATGGGTGCTCGCCTCGCGGTATGAGGGGCAAAGCGTGGCGATGCTCGAAGCGATGAGTTGCGGGTGCGTGCCGATCGTTGCGCGTGTGCATTCCGGGGTTGGCGATGCGATTTCGCATGAAGAGAACGGGATTATTGTTGAAGCCCACGGGAACGACGATGGGGAAGTTGTTGGGCATGCGATCGGCAATGCGATTGCAGGTTGCGAGCCCGATCATCTCGGGATCATGCGCCGTAAGGGCATCGAGCATGTTCGCAAGCACCACTCGCCCAATGCGCATGGAGAGACCCTCGAATCACTTGTAAACAAGGTCCGATTGATGCCTGCGCGATTGTGGGCCGCGGATCGACCCGCGGCGTTTAGCAGTTCATCGGGGTCAGCTCGCGGATCAGGATCTACACCCGCCGACGGAAGCGAGCGGATGCGCAGCACGCTGCGGGCACTGGCGGGCAA
Source organism: Phycisphaerales bacterium (assembly GCA_016763115.1). Taxonomy (GTDB): domain Bacteria; phylum Planctomycetota; class Phycisphaerae; order Phycisphaerales; family UBA1924; genus UBA1924. The sequence goes on from JAESUL010000208.1 coordinate 7,017, forward strand.
GCGGATTGCGATCTACGGGGCGGGTCGGCATTCGATCGACCTGGCGGGGGAACTGAGCGGATTCGATGGCGAGATCTGCTGCGCCATTGATGACAACCCGCAACGATGGGGCGGCAAATTTTTGGGATGGGAAATTTGTTCGATCGATGATCTCGAACGGTTTGGCGTGAGCGATGTGGTGATAAGCAGTTGGATTCACGAGGACCAACTCGCGGCCCGGTGCGTCAAACGCTTGGCTGATTCGATCGGTGTGCATCGCTTGTACGCAGTGATTCAAGCTCCAAAGCCTCTTGAATCGTCAGAGCACGCGCGGGCGTGATCGCGGCAAGCCGATGCAGGATTGCACCGGAGTCATCCGGCGTGACCAGCACGATATCGGTGGGCGTCAATGATTGATGTTCAATCTGGTCGTGGAGACCGATATTGCAATCAGGGTTGTCGTCGATGACGCAAACCTTTGTGCCCGAGCATTCCGCTTGGACGAGAACTCGCTGTCCGTTTTTTCCAAGCCCGTACACAACCAAACGACCGGCCCCTGGAACCAATCGCCGCGCGTTCATCAAAGCCAACGCCCAACGATTGATCCCCCACTGCTCGACCTCGGCGAGCAACCGATCGAGTAGCGCGCCGGGCAGTAGCGATGACGCGAGTGCTTGTTGTACATGATCTGCGTGATGTGCGAGTTGGGTTTCATTGATTGCGTTGCGACGGCAAACCTGCCATCGCAGCGAGCCGAGCACCGCCACAAAATCTTCGTCTCGTAAACTCCCGAGATCCGTATAAATCTCACTCGCCATGCTGATCTCGCTCGAAGCAATGCAAGCGGCCCATGATCGCAGCTTCCATGAATGGGCGTGATCAGAACTCCCATGTTTGCGTATCATGTCGAGCCCGCACGCATAGACGCAACGAATATTCGACGACAAACTCATCGGCGTACACCAGTACGACGCGAGCAGATCAGGAACAATCGACCACAAATCGTCGCTTCCTTTGTGCGCACAGACCACACGCATCAGCATGTCCCAGTCCTCGAACGCTTCAAGTTTATCGTCAAAGAGAAGCCCGTCGCGTACGATTCGTTCGAGTGAAACCCTCCTGTGCAGGATCGACATGATCGGCGGGCAATCCATCGACAAGAATGCTTCACGAGTGAGAACTCGGCGGGAGGGAACGAATGCAGGGAGTATTGGAGAACCGCTTGTGTTGACATACCGGCACCCGCAAATCACGCCGCACGCTCCGCCCGCTGCGAGTCGTATCATCCGCTCAAAGTAGGATGGATCGATCGTGTCGTCGGCATCCAGAAAACAAACATGAGTAGAATCCGACACCCGAAACCCGTGATTTCGAGCACTCGAAACCCCCGCGTGCTCCTGATAGTGAATAGAAATCCGTGGATCACTGATCGCGTGAACAGTTGTTGCGGATTTGTCTTCGCTCCCGTCGTCGATCACAATCGCTCGCCATCGTGTTTCTGTTTGATCTAGCAACGAATGCAACGCACGACCGATGGTGCCATGGGAATTGCGCATCGGGATAATGACATCAACAAGCGGACGGTGCTGATTCATCGTACTGCTTCCGGCGATCTATCAGCTTGCAACGAAAGCCGGATGACCTGGACACCACGCTCACGAACTTGTTGCGAGCGATCCCAGATTGCTTGCTCATAAAGGTCCGACGCGATGACCACGGCTTCGTTTGATGCCAACGAATCGGGCATGGTATCTGGGTGAACAACCGTGAACTCTCCGAGCGTTGAACCGGCGCGGAAGTCATCGACGATGCCGATGATCTGTACGCCGAGGGCATCGGTTTCTGCGATGATTCGGCGTGCAAAGTCACCCGCGCCCCAGAGAAAAATACGCTTTATACCCTTTGATTCAAGCACAACTCGCCCTCGCTCGATGCGTGCTTGGCGATCATCATGCGCGGTTGCTGCGATCGGGTATCGCCAGCACGACCACATCCATGCCATCAGCGATTGGCGTGATGGGCCGTGGGATTGCATGTGGTGTTCGAGTTGTGATCGGGCAGATTCATTGCCGGCGGCAATGCGGGCAATGATGGATTCGATCTGCTCGATTTCTGTTCCCTCTGCATCACAGAGCTTTGCCCATGCGCTGAGCAATATCTTCGAGGTGTGCTGTGCTTGGAGATGATCGAGCCCGGGTTTGGAATCACTTGCACGCACGCGGTGTGTGTAGAGCACTTGGTGCAATCCTCCGATTCCCGAATCTGCAAGACGAATCCAGAGGTCATAATCTTGTGCCCGCTCCAACGACTCGTCGTATCCGCCAACACCCTGAACTGTTTTTTTGCGGAACATCATGGCGCCGTGGATAAAGGGATTCCATATCAATATTTTCCAGCGTGCCTCGCTGGCTGTTGATGGCGGCTGGTGGACAGAGACCTCTTGATCGTCCGCACCAACAATGCGTGTCCCCACCGCACAGGCGGCCAACTCTGGATGGCTTTTCATGTACGCCGCCTGAACCGCGAGCCGATCGGGGTGCGACCAATCATCGCTGTCCATGCGTGCGATGAGATCATGCGAGGCGTTGCGCATGCCAACATTAAGTGCTTCGGGCAGGCTTGCACGAGGATGATGGATCACACGCACACGGCGATCGGCGAGTTCGTACGCGGCTGATCTTCGTCGAGTTTCGGTATCTGGGCCGTTGACGATGATGAGAAGTTCGAGATCAGTGTGGGTCTGCTGGAGAATCGACGCGATGGCATCATCGGCGTGGGCATTCCAGCGGTGGATCGGCAAGAGAACAGAAATCGGATCAGGCATACACATCACGCTCCACAATACACTAGCATACACCGTCATGCACGCACCAAAGCACACTTATCCCGATGCTTCCGAGTTCG
>JAESUL010000209.1 GCA_016763115.1 Phycisphaerales bacterium
AGAAGCCAGCGTCGCTGCTGATTTTATTCCTTGCTCGAGCGACGCGTCCTTCGCCCCAATTGTATGACGCAATTGCGAGGAGCCAATCGTCGAAGCGCTTATTCAGGTAAACGAGGTAATTTAATGCGGCATCGGTCGCCGCAACGAGATCGACAGCGTCACGATCCGCCTCGCCAGCCCGGACAACATCCGGCAGTGGTCCTACGGCGAGGTGAAGAAGCCCGAGACGATCAACTACCGCACCTACCGGCCCGAGAAAGACGGGCTGTTCTGTGAGCGGATTTTCGGGCCCGAGCGTGACTACGAGTGCGCCTGTGGCAAGTACCGCGGGACCAAGTACAAGGGGTATATCTGTGATCGCTGTGGCGTGAAGGTGACGCATTCGCGTGTCCGGCGCAAGCGCATGGGTCATATCAACCTTGCATCGCCAGCGGTGCATATCTGGTTCTTCAAATCGCTCCCATCGCGTTTGGGTACGCTCTTGGCGATGAAGACTTCCGATCTCGAAAAGATCGTGTACTTCCAGGATTATGTGGTGACCAAGCCCGGTGATACCGAGCTGACCTACAAGCAGGTCTTGACCGAAGACGAGCATCGTGCTGCACTCGATACCTACGGCAACGAGTTCACCGCGATGATGGGTGCCGACGCGATCCGTGAGTTGATTGATCAGCTCGATTTGGATGTGGTCGCTGGCGAAATCCGTGAGGGTTTGGCCGCGACACGCTCGAAGCAGAAGACCAAGGACTTGGCCAAGCGGCTCAAGTTGGTTGAGCAGGTTCGTTTGTCAGAGAATGATCCGGCGTGGTTGGTTATGGATGTGATCCCGGTGATCCCGCCCGATCTTCGCCCGTTGGTCTTGCTCGAATCGGGCAACTTTGCGACCAGTGACCTCAACGATCTGTATCGTCGAATCATCAACCGTAATAACCGTTTGAAGAAGCTGATGGACTTGAATGCTCCAGAAGTGATTATCCGCAATGAAAAGCGCATGCTCCAGCAAGCGGTCGATGCGTTGTTTGATAACAACCGTTGTCGCCGACCGGTGCTTGGTTCATCGTCACGGGCGCTCAAGTCGCTGACTGACATGATCAAGGGCAAGCAGGGTCGTTTCCGTGAGAACCTGCTCGGTAAGCGCGTGGATTACTCGGGTCGATCGGTGATTGTTGTTGGTCCTGAGCTCAAGCTGCATCAGTGTGGTTTGCCCAAGAAGATCGCGTTGGAGTTGTTCCAGCCGTTCATTATCCGCAAGCTCAAAGAGCACGGATTGGCGGACACGATCAAGAGCGCCAAGAGGATGCTCGAACGGCGTGACGCCGAGGTCTGGGACATCCTCGAAGAGGTGATTTATCAGCACCCGGTGATGCTCAACCGCGCACCGACGCTTCACCGGATGGGTATCCAGGCGTTCGAGCCTGTGCTCGTTGAGGGCAACGCGATCCGTCTGCACCCGTTGGTGTGTGGTGGGTTCAATGCGGACTTTGACGGCGACCAGATGGCGGTCCACTTGCCGTTGAGTGTTGAGGCGCAGGCCGAGGCGCACCTGCTGTTGTTGTCGACGAACAATGTGTTCTCGCCGGCCAACGGCAGCCCGATTATCAATGCGTCGCAGGACATCGTGATGGGTGTCTATTTTATGACGACGACGCTGCACGATATCGTGACGACGGATGCCACCAAGATCCCAAGATTTAAGGATGAGAACGAGGCGATTCTTGCGTTCGATTCCAAGAAGATCGGTATCCATGACATGATCAGCGTGCGGCTTCAGGGCTATACCAAACTGGTCATGAAAGAGGTCGGCCCGAACGAGAAGATGCCCGAGAATGGTCGTCTGGTGACGACTGTTGGGCGTGTGTTGTTCAACGAGATATTTGATTCAGGGATGCCTTACTACAACTGCGCGATCGGTAAGAAGGGTTGCGCTCGCGTGATCGACGATACCTACGAGTTCTGTGGGCGTGCGGCGACGATCAACCTGCTCGACAAGCTCAAGGACATCGGTTTCAAGAACGCGACGCTCGCGGGCTTGTCGTTCGGCGTCACCGACCTGCGTATCCCCAAGGAGAAGCAGGAGATTCTTGCTGCATCGCAGAAGAAGGTTGACCGCGTCGAGAAGAACTTTGACCGCGGTATTATCACCGAGCGTGAACGCTACAACCAGCTGCTTGATATCTGGTCGCACTGTCGCGAAGAACTCACGAAGGTGATGATGGAGACGCTTCGAACGGATCGTCGTCATGAGGACGGGTCGTACGCGGACATCGCCAAGAAAGAGGGCAAAGCCTTCTTGAACCCGGTGTACCTGATGAGTGATTCGGGTGCCCGTGGTAATGTGAGCCAGATGCAGCAACTCGCCGGTATGCGTGGTCTGATGGCCAAGCCTTCGGGCGAGATCATCGAGACCCCGATCCGCGCGAACTTCCGCGAGGGGCTGCACATTCTTGAGTATTTCTCGTCTACGCACGGTGCCCGCAAGGGTCTGGCGGATACGGCACTCAAGACTGCGGACTCGGGCTACCTGACTCGCAAGCTCTGCGACATCGCCCAATCGGTGATCGTCGGCGAGCACGATTGCGGCTCCAAGCGAGGCGTCTTCAAGCGTGCGATCTACAAGGGTGAGCAGATCGATGTGCCCCTGAACATCCAGTTGTTCGGGCGTGTGTCGGTGCATCAGATTGTTGATCCAAAGACCGGCGAGGTTGTTGTCAACGCCAACGAGATGTTCTCTGACGAGGCGGCCAAACGCGTCGAGGAACTGGGAATTTCCGCGGTGCTCGTGCGTTCGCCTCTGACCTCAGAGTCACGGACCGGGTGCTCGGTGCTCGACTACGGCATGGACATGTCCACGGGCAAACTTGTCGAAGAAGGCATGGCGGTCGGCATCATCGCGGCCCAGTCCATCGGCGAACCAGGTACCCAGTTGACAATGCGTACATTCCACACGGGTGGTATCGGTACGCGTGCGATCATGGATACCGAGTACCGTGCGCTCAACGGCGGCGTGGTCAAGATCTCGGACTGCAACGAAGTTGCGGTCAAAGATGATGATGGGAACGATTGCTTTGTTTCGCTCAAACGGAACGGCGAGTTGGCGCTCTTTGACGATTCGGGCAAGGAACTCGAGAAGACCAAAATCCCGTACGGCGGATTCATCTATACAAAGGATGGCGAGAAGGTCAAGCGTGGTTCGGTCCTCGTCAAGTGGGACCCTCACCGGACGCCGATTCTTGCCGAGAAATCTGGTCGCGTGAGCTTTGTGGATATCGAGATCGGCGAGACCGTCCGTGAGGACGATGCCGGTCGCGGTCAAAAGGCGATCGTGGTCATCGAGCACAAGGGCGATCTGCATCCGCAGATCAACATTGTTGACAAGGATGACAACATCCTCGACTTCCATTACCTGCCGGCCAAGGCGCGTTTGGAAGTGGTGGATGGTCAAGAGATCGATGCCGGTCTCATGGTCGCTCGTCAGCCACGAATGGCGGCGGGCAGCGCGGACATCGTCGGTGGTCTGCCACGCGTGACCGAGATCTTTGAGGCACGCAAGCCCAAGGATCCTTCGGTGATGGCCGAGATATCTGGTGTTGTCGAGATCTATTCCGACAAGCGCAAGGGCAAGATGACGATCCGGATTGTTTCGGATTCGGGCATCGAGACCGACCACCATGTTCCCAACGACAAGGCGCTGCTGGTGCACGCGGGTGATTTCATCCAGGCGGGCGAGGCGTTGACCGAGGGGCCACAGATCCCGCACGATATCCTTCGTATTAAGGGTGAAGAGGCGTTGTGGAAGTACATGCTTGACGAGGTGCAAAATGTGTACCGTGCCCAGGGCGTGCCGATCAACGACAAGCATGTCGAGTTGATTCTCTCGCAGATGCTCCGCAAGGTCCGGGTTGATAATCCGGGTGATACGCACTTGTTGCCTCACGAGGTGATCGACAAGTTTGGTTTCCGCGAGACAAACGCGAAGATGGCCGACATGGTGATGGTGACCGATGTGGGCGGCACGCCGTTGCGGGTCGGTGAGTTGGTCACGAAGGAAGCGGTCAAGGAGGCAAACGCCAAGGCCGAGTCCGAGGGCGCCGAGATCGCCAAGACCAAGCGGGCGCGTCCTGCATCAGGTCGTACGCTGCTGCTTGGTATTACCAAGGCATCGTTGTCGTCCGATTCGTTCTTGTCGGGCGCGTCGTTCCAGGAATCGACCAAGGTGCTGACCGAGGCTTCGCTCCGCGGCGCCGAGGATCATCTGGTCGGGCTCAAGGAGAATGTGCTGCTCGGTCACCTGATCCCCGCGGGGACAGGGTTCCGCAAGTACCAGCGCATCCGCGTCAAGACGCTCGTTGCTCCCGAGGAGTACGAGATCAGCGACGACGAGGAAGCAATCATCGCAGAGGTTGAAGCCGAGGCGGCACAGATGCAGAGCGAGGGATTCGAGGTCCCCGTGCCTGCGCCTGAAACCGCACCGGTCGAGGTCGAGATCCGCGATGTAATCGTTGGTGACACCCCGGCGGAATCAACCACGGAGAGTTGATCAATGCCGACTGAGGCTTGATCTTAAAGTGATACACAGTGGACGCCCGTTTGGGCGTTCATTTTTTTATAGAGTGATTTGGTGCTTTGCTTTACCAGTTTTTCCACGCTTGGACATACTCTGGGCCATTGGTTGTGGAGGTCGATCCGATGCCGAAGGGGGTGTTGCGGGCAGCGTCGGGGTCGTGGGTGTAGTGGTCAACGGAGGTGTCGGCGCGGACAGCGATCGCGTCGGCGAAGGGGTTGGAGTTTGATCGTGTGTGCCGAAAGGCGGTGGTGGGGGATTGGTTGGTTCGCCACCCGCGTCTTGCGGAGAACAGCATCGGCGGATCGAGTAATGCGGAGTTGGTAGGCAGGTCGGATTGAAAAGCGATCAGGGTGTCGGCGAAAACCAACTGTGCGCTCGGGCGTTGGATATCAGTCAGGCGGAGCCAGCGTTGCTTGGCGAGATCGAAGTACCCGGTGGTGGGCGGGGCGAGCCCGTAGGCGTTGTAGCCGTAGGTCGAGGTGAACGAGCCGAACTGCCCTTGCTCTCGGTAGGTGCCCGCGGGTTGTGATGGGCATTCGTAGATGGAGCGGTCGCCGGGTTGTGCGTCGAGGTAGATTGCAAGGGTGCCGTTGTCGTGGTCGAGTGTTTGGTTGGTCGCGTCTTCTTTGGCGTACCAATAGATACGATCTTGCCCCAATGTCAGACGGTGTGGGAGTGTTCTGCCATCGTGGTCATCGGAATACATCGACCAGGCGATGCCGAGTTGGCGTTGGTTGGATGCGCAGTTGATCGCGCGTGCGCTGTTGCGCGCCGAGCCAAGTGCGGGGAGGAGAATCCCGATGAGCAGCGAGACGATCGCGATGACGACGAGCAACTCGATGAGTGTGAATCCGTGATGGTTCTTTGGTTGGTTCACTTGGTGAGTTTTAGCCTGCGTTTTACCTGTTTTTGTGTCATCCCGGCGTCTTTGTAGGCGTTGAGAATGGTTTCGGCGGAACTTTGGGCGAAGGCGTGGAGCCCGTTTTCGCCCACGGCATAGAGGACGCCGTTGGCGACGGCGGGGGTGGTGCCTGCGCCGGGAAAGTGATCGATGATGAAGCCCGAATCGGTTGGCAACAAGTCAAGGTCGATGAGCCGGAGGTCGGAGCACGGCGCGAAGAACCCGAACTGGTCGGGGTCAGCGAGGGTGCCGACATAGAGGAGTGTTGCGCCGTTGCGTTCGACGAGGATGGGTTGGTGTGTCCATCCGCCAAGGGAGAGGTAGGTTTCGCCGGGGTCATAGGTGCCGTTAGCGTTGGCATCGTCGAGTGTTTCGTCCGCCGAGTCCCAGAGCAATGTGCCGTCGGAATCGAAGAGTTGAATCGATGGGATCGAACCAAAGAAGGTGAACGCCCCGGCCTGGGTGCCGCCCGAAAGAATCACACGCCCATCGTTTGTGATGATCGGGGAAACATCGGTACGGTTGGACGGCGTGCTCCAGATAAGTGCGCCGGTTGCCGTGTTGACCTTGATGGTGTTGGAGTTGTGTTGTCCGGTTGAGAAGTTGTAGCTCGATGCGTAGAGGGACCCGTCGGCGAGACTGACGCCGCTGAAGAATCCGCTTGGTTCTGGATTGGTGATTGTCCAGAGTGGCGGTGGTGCGGTGGTCGAGAGTGCATCGAACGCGTGGACAAGCCCGGCGTTGGTCGATGAGCCAGCGGTGGAGGTGTAGACGATCCCGCTGGAATAGGCGGGCGTGTTGCCCGATGTCGGGCCGATGAGGCTTGTTTTCCAGACAATTTCGCCGGGTTGATAAGGATTGGTGGTTGGGTTGAAAGGGTCGATGTTGATGCAGTAGAGCTGCCCGGTTTGTGCGCCGCCGAAGGCGTAGTCGGTGATGAAGAGCCGGTTCATCATTGGAAGATCGGTCGTGATGATCGGAGAGGCGTTGACGATTGGGCGATCGAAGATGGTCTGCCAGCGCTGTTCGCCGGTGATCGTGTTGATGGCGGTGATGGCGGAACCTGAGGCGGCGAAGATTGTTTTTTGTCTTTGGTCAATTGCGGGGGTGGACCAGGAATCAAAGATCGCGATGGGGATTGGGGCGGTCCAGAGGAGATCGCCGGTTTGCGGATCGAATGCCGCGAGGAGATCGCCGCTTGATCCGTTGGCGTTGAAACCAAGCGCGTAGACGGCGTGGTTGTCTGCAACGATACCGGACTGGGGGAGGAAGATGATTTGCGTTTGCGTATTACCATCGGAAACCCACATCGCGGCAACGAGGTCGGCGATAGGTGCGTTGGAAATCGAGGCGTGTGAAGCGTTCTGCCCGAACTGTGTCCAAAGCCTGGTTGATTGAACCGGGGCGGTTTGGTGGAGGGTTTCAACACTTTGTGTAAAAACCTGAGCGTTGGTTGCGCCCGAAAGCAGCATGAGGATGGCGATGAGTTTTTTCATAAGCACGACGCGGGCGGTTGGGCCCGCGTTGTGTGATAGTTTGCTACTGGCGTCTGCGTTGTGTTGCGCCCATCAGTCCGAGCGAGAGCAAGGCCAGTGCGCTTGAGGCGGGGACAACGGAGACGGCGTCGATCTCGAATCGTTCGGCGGAGTTGTTTGTGAAGCGGACGAAGTTGACCGAGGCGAGTCCGGTGGAATCGATGTCGATCCCGATGCCGCCACCCGATCCGTTATAGAGATCGAGGAGTTGGGCGTAGTTCAGCCCCGCAAGGTCATTGAGCCCGAGGGCAGGGTCCATTGCTTGGGTGAAATCAGTTTCGATGGTGCCCGGGGTTGTGGCGAATGGGTCGAAATAGTCTTGGAAACCAAGGGTTGGGAAGAGATCGAGGGTGGTGATGGCGGCGAGTTCCCAGTCGATGCCGTTGGTCGAGACTTCGATGGTTGCTACGCCGCCGCTGCCGAAGAGGGTCGGGGTGTTGCCGACGGAGCCGTTGGGGAATGATGAATCGAAGAAACTCGCATTCCCAAAGACGATGAAGTCGATGCCGAAAGTGTGCGATGCGTCGTTGGTGATTGCTTGGTCGAACCCGAATGTGAGGAACCCGCCTGATCCGACCGAGACGATTTCGTCGGTGCCGAACGCGGGGTTGAACGGGGTGACGCCGCCCGCGAAGGCGGTGAGTTCGCCGGTGAATCGCTCGGCGGAACCGAGTGCGGTGGTTGCATCGGTGAACTGCGGGTTGGCGTTGGTGCCCGCGTTGTAATCAACGACGGTGGTGGCGAAGGGTGATGCCAGAGCGCTTGAAACGCTGAGGGCGACCATGATGGATGCGGAAACTGATGTGTGCATCGAAACACTTTCTGGGCGATGATGCCCGTGTTGTTCTGATTCGCGCAGAACACTCCCCGGCGAAAAACTTAGAGCCGACGCGATTGGTTTATTGGCAGCGGGGAAAAGCGCGGGGGAGGTCTGCGCTCGACCGACCGCTGCCCCATTGCGCGAGGGCAGACACTCAAAGTCGATGGCAGGTCTTCCGGCTTGGGGTTCCGATCTCGCTCGCCTTCCCGATTCGAAATGAACCAGTGGCTGATCTGAAAAACAGATCCGAGCGATCGTCACAACCCCTTACGGCGGCGCGTCCGCGGTGGCTTCTCACCACACTTCCCTATTCACCCGGCTTGGAATATGCCGGGCACCATTGACAGCCCAAGCCTATCCACCAAGATTCGGTTGTGCAAGTTGGGGTCCAGAATCGGCTGAAATAGCCCAGTTTTGCGGATTGTAAGGTGCGGAGGGGCAACAATCCGCGATGGAGATGCCCGCAGATATGAGTTTGCAACAGACGATTTTGAATGAGCGATTTGGGATCGAGGGGTTGCGACCGTTGCAGGCGCAGATCATCGACCGGGTGCTCGGCGGCGGCGATGCGCTGGTGGTGATGCCGACGGGGAGCGGGAAGAGTTTGTGCTTTCAGTTGCCCGCGTTGGTGAATCATGCTCAACGCAAGGGGGTGACGCTGGTGTTCTCGCCTTTGATCGCGTTGATGGAAGACCAGGTGGCGGCGCTGCGTAAAAAAGGAATCGCAGCCCAGTTTGTGAACTCGACGGTTGGGAAAAAGGAACGGCTTAAGCGGTACAAGAAACTTGCAGCAGGTGAGTATGAACTTTTTTATGCAACGCCCGAGCGGATGGAGAAGATGGATTTCGCCGAGGCGATCAGCGCGGTGCCCGGGGGGGTGACGCTCTTGGCGGTTGATGAGTGCCACT
>JAESUL010000210.1 GCA_016763115.1 Phycisphaerales bacterium
CAAGCTCACGGTCAAAGACCAGAAGCTCGAGGGGACTTTGCATGTAGATCCGGTCGAGTCGGCCGACGGTATCACCGCAGAAATCCTCGATGCCTTCGTACAAAGCGAGGGCGTCAACCCCTCGTTTATCGACCAAGACGCCCTCAACACACTCGCCCACCTTATCTGCGCCGATCCCAAGTCCGCCCACGAGGCATGCGTCGCACGCGGCACCCCGCCCACGCCGGGGAGCGATGCATCAATTCAACTCGAAGACAGCATCCAAACACGCCTCGATGAAATCGAATCACGCCAGACGAAGCTCGACGATGCGACCTCCAACGGTTCCTCAGCACCGACAGGAACAGATGATCCCGACGCCGACAACTCAATAGACTTCTACGAAATGAGCCCATTCCTTATCGTTGAGCAGGGCGATAGGATCTGCACACTCATCCAGGCCACAAACGGACAAGACGGCACCGATATCTATGGGCACAATATCGCATCCAAACACGGCAAGTCCTCCATCTCCCTCAACGACGCGTCCGTACAGGTGCAAATCGACGGCTCGGTCACCGCTATGTGCTCGGGGCTGCTCGTTATTCTCCCCACCGGTGTCCAGGTCACCGAGACCCTTGAGATCCCGCATGATGTCGATTTCTCGACCGCGAATATCGACTTTCCGGGCGATGTCATCATCGATGGCGGCGTGCTCGACAACTTCTGTGTCCGCGCTTCGGGCACCGTGCTCATCCGCAAACTCGTCCAGTCTTCGAGCATCGAAGCGAACGGAGACATCACACTCGACCAGGGAATGGCGGGCAAGGACAAGGGCTCGATCATCGCCCACGCCGACCTGCACGCGGGGTACCTCGAATCGATCAATGCTACGGTCGGGGGCGATTGCACCGTTGAGCACGAGATCACCAATACAACACTCGCGGTCTCTGGGCAGCTCAACGCCCCCAGCGCTTCGCTGCGCGGCGGCGAGCTCGCGGTCGCCAATCACTGCGAGCTCAATATCGTTGGATCGGTGCAAGGCGTCGAGACCACGCTCATCCTGGGCTCGCTGAGGCATGTTGAGAACCTCATTGAACGCTCGATCGTGTTCGTGGAAAAAGCGGCCGGCGAACTCGACACCAAACGCAACGCCCACGAACAGTTCGTCCAGTCCATTGGCAAACCCACCCCGGCCCAGATCGAAGAACAGATGGGCATGGAGTTTGAAATCTCCGAACTCCAATCCAAACTCGTCAAGCTCGAGGCCGCGACCCAACAACTGATGGAAACCCGATTGACCCGTGCAACCCCCTCGCTGTGCGTCCACCGGGTCATCTTCGCCAAATCGGTGGTGTATCTGCCCAGGTACAAGGTCGTTTTTTCGCAGGACCTCGAGGGCGAGACGACGATCGGTGTTGATGCCGACGCGAACCCGACGCTGACGCACCACGGCAAGGCGCGTCCGATTCGTGATGTTGCCACGGTCTACCCAGATTCACGCGTGCCCCTGATCGAGCACCGCAATGGGGTCTTTCGTATCGCTGCCTAACGCCCGAATCCGACGATATCTGCCCCTCACCCAGAACCGCAGTGCCCATTGGGTGGTATAGAACCATGCAGGGATCATCCAATCCGCCGAGTTTTCGGCTGGACATCCCTGCCCTGCGGGACCACAATACACGCCATGCCCAAACTCCCCCCCCAACCCGGACATCGGTTTTTTCGTTCGCCGATCTCAACGCTCGCCTTGTGCCTGGTCTTTGGTGCCGGTCTCGGCGCGGTCTCGATGAATATTGAACCCCAAGGCGACGACCCCGCACCCACCGCTGGCGAGCGGGCAACCGCGGGCCAAGACCTGCGAAAAGACGACGGGCTGCACGAATGTGTGATTACCCTGGTCACCGGACGGACGATCACCGGGTTCTTGATCGAATCACGCGAAGACGAAGTCGTGCTTCGGCTCCAGAGCATCGACACTACTTATAAGCGCAAGATCATCGACTCGATCCGATTCTTGGCTCCGGTGTCCGAGCGGTACCACACGCTGCGGGCCCAGATCGCCGACACGGATATCGAGACCAGACTCACACTCGTTGAATGGCTCCGCACGCGAGAGGCGTATTACTTGGCCCTCGACGAGCTCGCCTCGATTCTCGAGATCGAGCCGCACAACCCCCAGGCACGCACGCTGCACAGCTGGCTCAAGGCCCAGCTTGAGATGGGTTCATCGACCAAGTCCACCAAAAAGACACGCACCAAGCGTGCTCCAAAGAACGATCCCAAGGCGTTGGCACTCCTCACGCCCGAGCAGATCAACCTGATGCGGGTCTACGAGATCGATCTTCGCAACCCGCCCAAGCTCATCGTGCCCGACGCCACGCTGCGTGAACTGTTCTCCAGATTCCCCGATCAGTTCCCGGCGGACGATGCCGAGCGTGCCAAGTACTTTGACCTCCCCGAGGTTGAGAAGCTCAAGCTGCTCTTTACCCACCACGCGCGTGATCTGTACACGCAGGTCCGGGTCCTCGAAGACCCGGCGATGATGAAGATTTTTCAGACCCGGATCAACGGGCGCGGGGGATGGTTGGTCAATGCGTGCGCCTCGTCGAGTTGTCATGGGGGCGAGGAAGCCGGAAGTTTTCGGCTTGTCAGTGACCGTCCCAACTCCTTTGAGAGCGCGTACACCAACTTCTACATCATGGATCGGTATCGGCTCAAGGACGGCTCAGCGCTGATCAACTACGAGAACCCCGCCCGCTCGCCGCTGCTCCAACTCGCAACCCTGCAATCCAAAGCCACCCGCCCGCACCCCGAGGTTATCAATGACCGCAGGCTCTCAAAGTGGCGAGCAGTGTTCCGCTCGACGCGGGACCGGAAATACAAGGTCGCCTACGACTGGATCAACTCGGTCTATTCCCCGCGTGTGCAGTACGACCTCGGGTACCCGCCCGCCCCCGCTGCCGATCCCGCCAACCCTGTTGATGGAAAAGACCCGGTCGTTTCGCCATAACCCACCCCCTGGGTGGGACTGTGTGGAACTTGGCGGGAACCGATCCCGACAGGACACGAACAATCCAGCGTGGATCAACCTATGGGACAACCCAGGGGCAACCAAGCCCGGGTTATCGTGCTACCATCCGCCCTTGGCAGACCCCCTAGGCCCGCGAGATAACTTTGACGGGCTCAACGAGCGTGAGGAAGACCATGACGACGACCAGAACCGTGATTTCAGCGACCCTTCTCATCCTTATTGCAGGACAGACGGGGTGTTCTCGCTCCGAGGACTCGAAAAACGCGGTCCGCGAAGCGGGTCGCGAGTTCGAGATGATCGCAGCGGGCAACGCGAACTCGTCGCCGAGCAATGCCGAGAGTGCTCTTCTCAAAGCCGAATCAACCGTTTCCAAGTACGCCGGGTCCAAAGACGGGTACGCCCAGGCAGCGTCGCTCGGAGTCGCCCAAGCCAAGATCGGGCTGTCAGCACTCGCTTCGCAAGAAGCGGTCGCCGCCGAGCGTACATCCATGCTCCAAGCGCGGGTGATCCGCGGGTACCTCAATGAATGGCGGACGATGTCGGCGATCGCTGAGGCTGCCAATATCTTTGACCCAACCGAAGGGCTCAAAGAACTCGCCGACCTGATCACCATGCGTCAAGAAGACATCGGCACCTACCGAACGCTCAAGGACGAGATCGAGGGCGAGATTTCTCAGCTCAACACCAAGATCGGCGACCTTGAAAACAACGCCAGCACCGAGCGCACCGCCGGCGCCGAGATCGAGCTGCGTATCCCGACACTTTCCGCCGAGGAAGGTGCCCGGCTCGCGGTGCAGGTCCGCGAACACACCCTGCGAGGCGATCAGTTCGGGCTCGAAGCATTCCGTATGCAGGGTCGCGTGGACCAGTTGATCCCCACCCGCGAGGAATACTCGCTGAATGTCAAGAAGGCCGAGTCACAGATCGAACTGCTCGATGCTGCACGCGAGGAACTCCAGGACCGCGAGCGCACAAGCAAGAGCGACGCCAAGGACGCAAGAGCCAAGGCGCAGGTCTCCCAAGATGCGATCCTCAAACTGATCGACGCGCTCGACGAGCATCGCTCGTCGACGGTCCAGAGCAGCAACACCAAGGCGATCTCGCTTGTTCGTGGCGCGATCTCAGCAACGCGTGATTCCAAAAAGGCAACCGCTTCGGTGGCATCGTTGACCAAGGGATCGGCGATGCAACTCTTGGGCGAGTGCTTGCTGCGCCAGGCTTGGGGGCACGGCGAGGCGGCAACGATCTACATTAATATCGCCGAAGCGGGCATCCCCGGCGACTGGGTCGCCAAAGCCGAGAGCGAACGCGAGACCCAAGCTTCACTCAAGGCAGAAGCATCGCAGAGTTTCCGCGATGCAGCATCGGCGCTCCGCGGCGCACGCATCAGCGGCGAAGCGGGCGACAAACTCGAAGCCGCGGCGGCCCGCCTGGATCTGCTCGGCGGGTTCGTTCCCGAACCGGTCGAAGAGTACGACGACTCGGACGATTACATCGACGACACCTTCGATGAATCCGACGAATCAATGGGCATGGATGACGAAACCGAGATCGATCCCGAAGAAGACGACGGCTAAAAGCCCAGCACGCAGACAAGCCTGCCTGCACCAAAGGCGTTCGGTGGGCAAAGTGACCCTCAGATAAAAAGGGTGAATCATGAGTACCGCTGATCCCACGCCCCCCGAGGTCCGAGGCATCCCCGAGATGCCCGCTCAGGTCGTCCAGCACCTCGCCAAACCCAACGATCCCATTGTGGGCAAGGTAATCGAAACCCGTATTTGCTCGCCCTCCAACAAGGCCGCCGCATTTGTTCGTCATATATCCATTGATGTCTCGGGCACCGTTCTTGAGAACGGGTGGATCGCCGGTCAATCGTTCGGAGTCATCGCGCCGGGGGTGACCGACAAGGGCAAGGGGCACAAACTCAGGCTGTGCTCGATCAGCGCACCGACCAAGGGAGAGGACGGCAACGGCTCGATCATCTCTACCACCACCAAACGCGTTCTCGACGAGCACTGGGACACGCACGAACTCTTTACCGGGGTGTGCTCGAACTACCTCTGTGATCTCAAGGTCGGCGACGAGGTCCTGCTCACCGGACCAGCGGGCAAGCGGTTTGTCCTCCCGGCGGACCCATATAAGCATGATTTCCTGTTCATCGCTACCGGCACCGGGATCGCCCCGTTCCGCTCGATGCTCATTGATCTGATCGCACTGGGGATGCCCTGCAAGGCGACGCTGATTATGGGTGCCCCCTACGCGACGGATTTGCTGTACCACGAGGACATGCTCGCGTGGGAGAAACAGCACGCCGGGTTTACCTACCGGACCGCGATCTCTCGGCATCTGGTTGAGGACCAACGCCGAAGGATGTATGTCCAGGATCGGCTCGAAGAGGACGCCGACGACCTGATGCCGATGCTCAACGCTGATCGAACACTGGTCTACATCTGCGGCATCGCGGGGATGGAACTGGGGATCTTCAAGACCCTTGCCCGGACCCTCTCTACGGACCAACTCGCCCAGTACCTGACCCTGGACCCCGCCATCGCTTCGGATCTCGATTCCTGGGAGCGGCGGATGATCCCGCGGGCGATCAAACCCACCAAGAGGATTTTTCTCGAGGTGTACTAACCCCCGGCTGGTGCCCACCTACCAAACATACCCAACGCCGAGCCTGTGACCCGGGGCAAGAGCGGACATACACTCTGGGCGCACACGAGACCCATTACCTGGAAAAGAGCATCCCGAATGATCATGCCCACCATACTGAGAACCATCACAGTCATTGCAGCGATCGCGATCTGCTCTCCGATTACCCTCGCCCAATCGAG
>JAESUL010000211.1 GCA_016763115.1 Phycisphaerales bacterium
ATTGTCTGCAAGCTTGAATCGGTGGTGATGTTCCTCTTTTCAGCGGAGCCATGGCGATCGCAATCGACTCAAAATCAGGTGCCACAAACTCCACGAACTCGGCGACACACGCCTTGCTTTGCGATGTCCAGGTCTTGGCGTTTGGACAAGGTGCATATCGCGAGAAATCGTTATTATTGACCCATTCATGGATGACACTAGCGAGATTCAACGCGGTTTGCTGCTCAAAAAACCGGACAAAACGGACATCAAAGCCCACAACAAACTGCTGCCCCCCCATGGTACGGGGCAAAGAGGCTCGTGATACCGGGGACCGAAAGAGCCTGAGAGACACAATGCCATATGCGGGATCTCACCCCGTTTCTATTGGCTATAGTTTGCGCATGGGTGCCCGAGTCTTCAGTCTGTTTATCCGGTTAGCGATGGTTTTCGTCATGGTTGGGTTGCATGCCGACTTGGTTGTTCAGCACTTTGTTCTCGGAAACGGTGAACACGCTCATCTTCACATTCATTTGGATTCTGGCGCGTATGTCCACACCCATTCCGATGGTGAGGGGCAGGATGACCCGAAGGATCACCACCACAGTGATTTCGAACAAGAGCAGGATGTTCCCAAAATTCATCGAAACGATACGCGTCGAGATGAAGCGGATGCGACCTCGGCGTATCCGAGTTTACTAGCCACTCATATCGCCTTACTTTGTGAGTCCGAAGAGAGGCAACAAACCAAGCCGCCTCCGCGGCGAGTGTCTGCCCATACCCAGTATTTGAGTTTACTCAAGAGCGTCATCCTGCAGGTGTAGCGAGCGACTTTTGTCGTAAGCGTTTTTGGATGCATTGTGGCTGCGATCGCCACATTGCTCTATCACCTCCCCGCATTTGGAGATGCTCTTTATGCAGTTTCAGATTTCCCGTGCCTTTGTTGCGCTGATGGCAGGCAGCATGTTGCTTACCGGGTGCCAGTCTTATGAGCGTAAACCGCTCGATCTTGCTGCCACGCGCGATGCTTGGCTTACCCGCTTGCCTTCGGATGAGACCGCGAGCGAGTTTGCCCAGCGGATTAGTGACAATCAAGGCTATGCAGACACACACTTGTTTGACCTCTCTGATGGACTCTCCCTTGCCGAAGCAGAACTTGTCGCGTTGGTGTTCAACCGCAATCTGAGGCTCGCGCGGCTGGAAGCCAATGTCACCCGTGCAACTGCGGAACACGCTGGGTTGTGGGATGATCCTGCTCTGGATTTGAACTTTGCACGGATTATTTCAGGCGTTCCTGACCCCTGGGTCGCCGGTGGGGCCATTGGATTGACCATTCCGATTTCAGGCCGACTTGAAGCCCAAAAGGAAAAGGCTGGAGCCAAACACACAGCAGAGTTGCATCGCCTGGCTGCGACAGAATGGGCCACGCGGACGGCACTGCGAAAAATATGGATTAAATGGTCGGCGCAGATGGCTCGCGCAAAACTAATGACCAAGCAGATCGACCGGCTCCGATCGGCTGCAGACTTTGCCCATCGCCAAGAACAAGCCGGCGTGCTGTCCAAAATCGAAGAACGGCTCTTGCGTGTCGAACTCGCGGGTAGCCAAGCACAGATCATCGAAACAATCGCCATAGCAAGAGATCTTGAACTCCAGCTACGGGATATTCTTGGGCTGGCTCCTGATGCACCCGTTCAACTTGTCGAGACGGTTGTGTTTGTGCCGCGAGGGACTGGTCGAGATTGGCTTCTGGATTCAATGGAGACTGGTAATCTTGAACTTGTCGCGGTGCGAAGTGAATATGAAGTTGCGGAAGAATCGCTCCGACTTGAGATCCGCAAGCAGTATCCCGATTTGACCATCGGCCCTGGTTTCGGCGGTGATGAAGGAGACGAGCGATTACTGCTTGGTGTGCGGCTTCCCATTCCGCTTTGGAATCGCAATCAGCAAAGCGTTGCCGAGGCGCACGCCAGCCGCGAGGTTGCGTATGGTCGATTTGAGAATACTTATGAGCGTTTGGCTTCTCGATTGGCGATCGTGCTGATTCGGTATGAAGCCGGGCGTGCGATGCGTCAGGCGGTCGAGACCTCTGTGGTACCACTTGCAGACGAGCAGGATGCCAATGTTCGCCGTGTGGCTGAGCTTGATCGTGTTGATCCGCTGTTGCTACTTCAAGCCATCAAGGTTCAGCACGAAGCCAAAGTTCGATTGGTGGACGCGAGGGTTTCTGAGGCCATCGGTGCTATTGGACTTGATTATCTGATCGGCCCGCCTGTTTCGGTTGAGGGCATTCCCCATTCATCCCCGATTTCGTCGGACCCTAATATCAAAGGAGACAGCCCATGAATCATCAGATGACATGGTCGATCGTACTCGTTCTTGTGGCCTCATTGAGCGGATGCAAGCCGAGTTCGGATCAAACGAACACAAGCGATGCTGCGGTCGCGGCACCTGCTCTTTCAAATCGTGTCGAGATCAACTCGTCGGTGCGTCAGAATCTCGGCCTTACCTTTGCCAAGGTTGAAAGCCGCTATGTTGCCCGTACATTACGCATTCCAGGAAGGTTCGAGTTGTTGCCCACGGCGCAGCGTGAATACCGCATGCCTGCTGCGGGCACAGTTGAGCTTCTTGTGGAGCAGTACCAGAAGGTAGAGACAGGCACACCGCTTTATCGTCTTGATTTGCCACGCTGGCGTGTACTTCAGCGAGAGCTTACTGATGCAAAGGCATCTATTCGATTCGCCAAGGCCGAAGCGGACAGCATCGCTCCGCTCTTGGCTGCCCATGAAGATGTTCATGTTGAAATTCAGAAGACTGTTGATCTCTGGACGCAGCGGGTGATTGACTTGGAGCGACTGCAGATTGCCGGTGCCGCTCGCGGCGATGATGTAGCAGAAGCCAAAGCCGCTCTTGCGATGGCACGCGCGGCATTTGCGGAAACAATGGAAAAGGAAGCGGAACTCACAGCACAGAAACACATGGCCAATGCCCAACTCGTTGCGGCAAAGTCACGCATGGCGATCCTGCTCGAAGCGGCAGCATCGCTCACCAAATACAACATTGACGAACTGAGCGCAACCGATGCGGGCGCACCTCGTTGGCAGACGATTGGTGAGATTGAGATTCTCGCTCTTTCGCCGGGTGTCGTCGATATTTTTCATATAAACAGCGGTTCTTTTGCTGAACAAAGTTCATCAGTGCTGACAACAGTCCAGCCTGATCAAGTTCGTTTTCGGGCGCATGGTCTTCAGAGCGACTTGGGTAAGTTCAGCAATGGATTGTCTGCAACTGTCGTATCGCCACAGGGCGGGTCGATCCGAGATCACGCAAGTATTTCTGGCACACTCATTCTTGCTCCGACAGCCGACGCTGAGCGTCGCACGATTGAACTGATGATGACCCCTGATGGTGCTCTGCCTCTCCCGTCTTGGGCGCGAGCGGGTGTCTCTGCATTTCTCGAAGTGATTATCAACGGCAGCGGTGGCGAACAACTCGCCATCCCGCTCGCATGTGTTGCGCGCGATGGCACGCAAAGCATTATCTTTCGTCGAGACCCTGCTGACCCCAACAAAGCCATCCGGTTAGAAGCCGACCTTGGACTCGACGATGGTCGATGGATCGTGATCAAAAGCGGTGTGGCCGAGGGCAACGAAATCGTCCTCGACGGCGTGTATCAGCTAATGGTCGCGACAAGCGGAAGCATCACCAAAGGTGGTCACTTCCATCCCGATGGCACTTTCCATGAAGGCGATGAATAAGGAACCACCATGTTTAAACTTCTCATTTCATTTTCGCTCAAACAATCATCGTTGGTTCTGCTCATCGCTGGGGTGCTGCTTGCGTACACCTTGGTCAAGCTTCCCAGTATGCCGATAGATGTGTTTCCGGAACTCAACGCGCCAACGGTGGTGATTCTGACTGAATCCGGCGGGCTGGCAGCCGACGAGGTTGAGCAGTATGTCACCATGTCGATCGAATCGGCGGTCAATGGCTTGCCCGGTGTTCGACGCATCCGGAGCGCGTCGGCGATTTCCTTGTCATTGGTCTGGGTTGAGTTTGACTGGGGCACCGATATTTACCGTGCCCGGCAACTGGTGACAGAACGACTGGCAAGCGTTCGAGAATCCCTCCCCGCCAACGCCCACGCCGAGATGACACCCATCACATCTATTACGGGTGAAATCATGCTTCTGGCGGTGTCAAGCCCCGATGGATCGGTCAACGATTTGGACTTGCGGGCCTATGCGGAGTTCGATTTGCGGAAGAAGTTGCTCGCGATCCCGGGCGTAGCACAGGTTTCGGCTATCGGGGGCGAGTTGCCCGAGTACCAGGTCAATGTGAAGCAGGATCGACTCGCCCTGTATGGGTTGACCATTGAGGACATTGTTGTGGCGGCCCGCGCTACCCACAGCACGGCCAGCGCGGGGTATCTTCCTGATGTCGACAGACAAGAACTCCCCATTCGCCAAACGGCGCGTGTCAAAGGTGTTGATGACATCGCCTCGACTATCGTCACCACCAAAGACGGCTCACCGATCACGCTTGGTGAGGTGGCGGAAGTTGTTCTTGGACCTGCACCAAAGCGCGGTACCGCAGCCAATCAGGGACGACCCGCCGTCGTGCTGACCATCCAGAAATCGCCCGGTGCCAACACATTGCTGCTCACCAAATCGGTCGATAAATCCCTCGATCAAATCGAGAAGAGTCTCCCCGAGGGAATCGCGATCAACCGCGATGTCTTTCGCCAGAGCGATTTTATTGAGCGATCGGTCAACAATGTGACCCATGTGCTGCGAGACGCGACGATCATTGTCACTGTCATTCTCATTATGTTCTTGCTCAATGTGCGAACGACGATCATCACGCTGACTGCGCTTCCATTGTCGCTTGCTGTTGCTTTGCTTGCGATGAACTGGATGGGGTTGACGCTCAATGTGATGACACTGGGCGGGCTGGCCGTCGCTGTCGGCGTGCTGGTCGATGATGCGATTATTGATGTTGAGAATGTACTGCGGCGGTTGAAAGAGAACGCTCTGCTTTCTGAAGATCAGCAACGGCCCATCGTTGATGTGATCTTTAGTGCCAGCAATGAGATTCGGCCTTCGATGGTCTTTGCAACCCTCATCATTGTGATCGTATTCGTCCCCTTGCTCTTCCTCGAAGGCATCGGCGGTCGGTTCTTTGCGCCGCTGGGGATGACATATATCGTTTCAATTCTCGCTTCGCTGCTTGTAGCGTTCACAGTCACGCCAGCGATGTGCAAACTGCTCCTCAAGAAGGGGACCATCAAGGTTCATGCAAAATCAAATGGATCAAGTGATGTTCATTCTGATGGATGGCTCGTCCGCTTGCTCAAGCGCCGCTACGAGCCGTCGCTTCGGTGGTCGCTTTCGAATCGTGGCTTTGTGCTTGGCGCGGCTGTGGTTGGCACCATCATGGCTGGGTTCCTCGCTCGCACCTTTGGGACTTCATTCCTCCCTGAGTTCAACGAAGGTTCGTTTTCAGTGTTTGTAGCGTCACCTCCAGGCACATCGCTTGCAGAGAGCAATCGTTCTGCGATGGCCATCGAGAAGCAACTCATCAAGATTGAAGGCGTAAAAACCGTGACTCGACGAACAGGTCGAGCCGAGCGTGATGAACATGCTGAGCCAGTTTCAAACAGTGAGATTGATATTACGATGATGCCCAGTGCCGTCAAGGCGGAGGTTCGTCAAAGGATTGCAGCAATCGCCAGTAGTGTCCCCGGGGTCACCGTGCAGATAGGCCAGCCGATCGAGCATCGTCTTTCTCACATCCTTTCAGGCACTCCCGCAGCGATTGCCATCAATGTGTATGGCGAAGACCTCCCGACACTCCGCCGACTCGCGAAGCAGATCGAAGGAGAACTCAAAAACATCCCCGGCGCCCGCGATGTCACAGCCAACCGCGAAGTCCTCATCACATCACTCCCCATCCGATACCGCCATCCAGACCTGGCAGCGGTGGGGCTTACCCCTGCAAGTGCTGCTGAACAAGTGCAGACCGCGATTTATGGCCAAACCGTCGCCGAGGTGAACCAGGGTGTTCGTCGTTTCGATATTGTCGTACGGCTGGCGCCCGAAGATCGTCAAAGAATTGACCAGATCAAAGACTTGATCCTTACGGGTCAAGACGGGATGCTCGTTCGGCTTTCTGAGGTTGCTGATATTGGTCCTGAGAAAACCAGCAATATCATTGCTCGCGAGAATGCTCATCGAAAGGCCGTGATTTCGTGCAATGTCGCTGATGGATACAACCTCGGTGATCTGGTCGAGCAGGTCCGCCAGCGTGTCGAGCCGATCGTTCATCAAGCAGGCTATGTCGTGGAGTTTGGCGGACAGTTCGAGGCCCAGCAATCAGCCAGCCGAACGCTGCTCATCGCGGGTTCAGGCATCGGATTGGTGATGCTTCTGCTTTTGCAGTTGTCCACTGGTTCACTCAAAGTTGCCGCTTTGGTGATGGTCAACCTGCCTTTGGCTGTCATTGGTGGCGTCATCGCCATCTTCATCATGGACACTGTTCAGCATGCTGGCATTGGCGGAGTTGTCCCAAACATACTGGCCCTCTTCGGGCTTTCATCTTCGCCGTACCAAGCACCTGTCATCTCGATCGCAAGCCTTGTTGGCTTTATCACGCTCTTCGGCATCGCAGTGCGCAACGGAATCCTGCTCGTCAACCATTACAGACTTTTGATTGAGGTCGAGCACAAAACGATCGCCGATGCAATCGTGCAAGGCTCGATGGAGCGGCTCGTCCCCATTCTTATGACAGCCCTGAGTGCCGCACTTGGTTTGCTCCCCCTTGCGTTGGCGGTAGGAAAACCAGGAAGCGAGCTGCTCGCACCGCTGGCGGTCGTTGTGCTAGGAGGCTTGCTTACATCCACATTCCTCAACCTCATCGTCGTACCAGCGGGCTATTCTCTTGTTCAAGGCGTCAAACCCCGCGATACATAGCCCGCACTATAATCCCATACTCGGGCGATCAGCCCGAGCATCGAAGTTGCCAAATACACTGAATCCAACACTCCATATCAAAGGAAACGAAACATGAAACTCAACACACCCATTTCCGGCCTTACCTTCTGTGCAGTCCTCGCGGCATCGCTTAGCGTATTACCCGCGTGTGAGCAAAAAAGTTCTAGCCCTCAGCAGGATGTTGCCGACAAGGACGAGCATGAGCATGGGCCTGATGGCGAGCATGCCGACCACGACGACATGCCCGCAGCATCAACAGCGGGTCACGGGGGAGCCGTCATAGCACTTGGCACATCCGTCATCGGCCCGTTTGATGTGCGGGCGACTCGTGACGAGGGCCTTATTGTTGCGGGGAAAGACGCTCCTATCGACATCACGGTCACGCCAACCGCTGGATCAACCATCAAGGCCGCCGCTGTCCGCTTCTGGATTGGAACCAAAGATGCCAAGGGTTCTGTGAAGGCGAAGTCCGAAGTTGAAAACCCAGCGGAACCAAACCGGTGGCACACACATGCCGAGGTCCCAAACCCCATCCCCGAAGGCAGCAAGCTATGGGTTGAAATTGAGACTGACAATGGCGAAACAGTCATCGGGTCGTTCGAGTTGAAGTCGTAAACTTTGCGATGAGTTCGATCTTTGTTTTATAGCGGGGGTCAGCAGATTGTGCGGAGAGGGCGGAAACTATTTGGCAAGAATGACGGCCTATCGCTGCTTGATTTGTTGAGTTTGTGTTTCTCTTGGGGTTCAGAAACCCTATCTGGGTCTCAAGTGAACACGGTTGCTGGGATCGCTTGCGCGATGCGAGCCGAAGCCTTGGCGGGTTGGGTGGTAGATCATTATGATACGGGAATGTGCACACAAAACCAATCGCGAATGTATTTGTTTCACGGTTTTACTTCTTTGAAATGTGAATGATTGAGGCTGCTCGGAAGTAGTTCCGGAGCAGTCCGCCGAGTCGGGTGTCGCATTTGATCTCACCAGCTACTGACGGTGGACCACTGCTTATGATCGGTCAATTTTCTACTCCCTGATGCGGGCGTTTATGGTGGTAGTGCGGGGCATATTCACCAATGAGATAATCGAGATGCTTTCCGCCAACAGGGATAAAGTGATTAAGGCAAGGATCGGCCGAACGCCAAGAGTTTCGGCAAATGTGGGGCTTTCATGGGCAATCCAGGGTGCGGATAGGGTTTTTGAACCCAAAGAGGGCGGGGTTTTTGATTAAATCAAGCTGATTCTGAGAGACTGAATGCCATATGTTTGAACACACTCCGTTTGAGCCCGTGGCAGAAGGGCCGTACCATCATCGGCGGTGATGGTGCCCCTTTTCTCCCCTTGTGACAAGTTGCCCAGTTATGAATCAGATTGATCCAATGAAAAAGAGGCTCACGCGGATTACCTGCGCCGAGCATGTCACGCCCTTCCTCCGGCGCGAGGTCGAGGCTCTGGGCTACGAGATCCAGGACGAGGACCATGTCGCGGTGCACATCGGGGCAACGCTCGAAGATTGCATGCGCCTGAACCTGCACCTGCGGACCGCCAACCACACCTTTTGGCTGCTCTCGCGGTTCCGGTGCCCGTCGCTCAATGCGTTGGTGACGCAGGCCAATGCCATTGCGTGGGAAGAGCTGATCGAGAACGATTCGTATTTCACCATCACCTCGAACATCGAGCACCACAGCATCGACAACACGATGTATCCAAATCTGGTCCTCAAAGACACGATTGTCGATCGGATCAAGGACCGCACCGGCGCACGCCCAGACACCGGCTCGGACCGATCGTGTGTTGTGATCCAGCTTGTCTGGAA
>JAESUL010000212.1 GCA_016763115.1 Phycisphaerales bacterium
ATCAGATCACCGATGTCACCGTCGCGAGCAACCCCAAGATCCTCACACTCAATCGCCAGCCAGCCCGCGTGCTCGTTGGTACTCGTGTTGGCTACCTCAACACAACCACCACCCAAACTTCAACAACCCAGACCGTTGAGTTCCTCGATGTGGGTACCCAGCTTTCGGTTCGTCCGTTCGTTTCCAAGAACGGGCTTATCCGCCTCGAGCTCCGTCCGCAGGTTTCGAGCTTCACGCTCCGACAAGTAACGGACAACACCGGTTCCGCCGTGACCATTCCCGACGAAGACACCACCGAAATGACCACCAATGTCATGGTCCGCGACGGACAAACAGTTGTGCTTGGCGGGCTCTTCACCGAGACCACCACCACGAGCCGTCGTCAGGTTCCATTGCTCGGCGATATTCCCATCATCGGTTCGGCATTCAAGGGTCACGATGACGAGACCCGTCGCAGCGAGATCATCTTCCTGATCACCCCCTCGATCGTCAACGATACCACGCTCGCCGAAGCCGGCATCTTGGGCAACGAGTATCTTGAAGACGCACGGTTTGGCGCAAGAAAATCGCTTCTCCTCTGGAGCCGCGAACGCCGCGTTGGTCAGCTTCTTCTTGATGCCCAGACCCTCGCCGACGAAGGGCAGACCGAGAAGGCACTCTCGAAAATCGACCGTGCACTCCGTCTGAGCCCAATGTCCCCGGATGCTCGTCATTTGCGTACCGAGATCTCGGGTCAACTCAACCACATGCCAAGCCGCTCGATGCTCGATGACATCCTCAACACCGTGGGTAAAACGGTCTCAAAGAGCAACAGCGCGGAAGCAGATGTTCAGAGCATCATCTCCGGCGTGACCGAGTTCCAAGACTTCGAGCCCACAACAACCCCTGATGCGAACTACGAAACACCACCCGCTGTAGAAGAAGAGTTCTTCGCAGAGGTCCCTGTTGAATCGCTCTCTGATGCCTCCACCAACTCGTTCAATGAGTGGGACCCCGCGAGCGAGCAGGGCTTCGAGCAGGCAGAGTATGTTGAGGCACCTGAGACTGTTGAAACAGCACAGTGGGCACCAAACGAGTTCGAGTCCTTCGAGTCTCAGTCAGAAGCCCAGTTCGTTGCCGAGCCTGTTGTCCAGAGCACACCAGAGTCATTCGTGACCACGCCGCTCTACACCCAGGTTCCTGTTGAGTCGTCTTTCGAGACCACTTCAACAGCGTCGACCGAGACCACAACCACCGAGATGGCTGAGCCTACCGAGCAGGTCGCTTCCGAGCAGCCCAAGGTTGAGTTCACCGAGACTGTTGCTTCGGGCAAGCTTGCAGGCATGCTCGTCATCCCGCTTCCCGGTGGTGGCTCGCTCCAGCTCGATTGGCCCATGTCGATCAATGACTGGTCCTCGAGTTCGCTCTTCACAAGTGTTCCTACAGATTCTTCGTTGATTGAAGAGATTGCGGACTAAACCCGCGATTGATTCGAGCCGATAACGAAAGAACACACAAGGAGCCAAAGATGCGATCACCGATTCTCACCGGAACCCTACTCTCTCTGACCTCACTCATGCTGCTGGGCGGATGTTCGGGGCAGGGCAACTACACCCGCGAGGGTGTTGGGCTCGCCAAGCAGCGTATGAGCTTCTTGAAGAGCGCGACCGAGTGGGAGATGGGTCGTCAGGCTTTCCTTGCCGGCGATCTGGAAAAAGCACTCGAAAAGGTCGATAACTCGATCGAGATCAACAACACGGTCGCCAAGAGCCATCTTCTCCGAGGGCGTATCTTGTTCGAGTTGGGTGAGTTGGGCAGCGCGCTCAAATCGCTGCACTCGGCCGAAGGGTACGACCCAGAGTCGCCCGACACCCAGTACTACCTGGGGATCACCTTTGAGCGGCTCAATCGCCCCGAGGATGCCTACACACACTTTGCTGCTGCATGTGAGTTCGACGATTACAACCCCGTTTACGGTGTGGCTGCATCGGAGATGCTGATCGACCTTGATCGCATCGCCGACGCCAAGGCCTACCTTAACGGGCTCCCGATGTCCAGCGACAACGCGGGTATCCGCCAGACCCTCGGGCACATCGCGATGATTAATCGCGATCCCGATTCGGCGGTGGGTTACTTCAGGGATGCGCGTCTGCTCGCACCAGATGACACCGGGATCGTCGAAGACCTGATCCATGCACAGATGTTGTCCGGTGATTTCACCAAGGCCGAGCGGAACATTACCTCGCTGCTCAAGAACAAGGATTTCATCGATCGCACGGATCTCAAACTCCTCCACGCCAAGGCGTTGATGAAGACCGGGCGTCCGGTCGATGCCAGGACGATCTATCAGAAGATGCTCTCGATGGATGAATCAAAGAGCGATGTCCAAGCTTGGACCGGGCTTGCCAATGCCTCGTACATGATCGAGGACGACCGCACGATGCGCAAGGCAGCGTCGCGTGTGGTCTCGCTCGCACCGATGTCCCCCGAGGGCTACACCCTGTGGGCACTTGCCCACCGCATGGGCGGCGACAACATCAAGGCACTCAACTCGATCAACAACGCCATCCAGCGTTCACGGACCGACGCCTCCATGTTCGCATTCCGTGCAGTGATCTTGCGGGATCTTGACAGAACCGGCGACGCCATCGCGAGTGCAGCCAAGGCGGCATCGCTCGATCCAATGAACCGTGGGTACCAGAACCTGCTCGATCAGTTCAAGGCCGGTCGATTCGCTGCGGTTGAAACCGTCACCGAATAATCCGAAGCAACACCATCCACCACAACACACGCATCGACCAACACCGGTTCGATGCGTGTGTTTCCGTTCCATGTCGAGACCTTCGGCTCGACAACCGCCTCGATGGTTGCCCCGTGCGGGATCGCCGATGCGTGCCTCCACCAGTTCCAACCGATGATCCGGATGGTCGCGCCGCCCTTGGAAGCATCGGCGACCCGAAGCGCCATGTGGTTTCCGGTTTTTCCGAACTGCTCGGGTGAACCATTGATTCTCAGGTTGGTCAGCCGGACGCGGATGCGTGGGTTGCCCGCGCCAAAGGGCGCGAGCCGGTCGAGTTGCCCGATTGCCGATGCGGTCAGCTCGTCGAGTCTCGCAGCGGTGTCGTAGGTTGTCGATCGGATGAGGTCATCTGGCGAGAGCTTTGCATTGGCGTGGTCGGTGAATGCTGTTTGGAATGCCTCGAACTGGTCAACTCCGCACGCCATCCCTGCTGCCATATCGTGCCCGCCGAAGGTGCTCAGGTGTTCTTTGCATTCTTCGAGCCCGCCGTGCAGATTGAAACCTTTGATGCTGCGCCCTGAGCCTCGGCATTTTTCGCCGTCAATGCACATCAGAATCGTCGGACGCCCAAAGCGATCGACGAGCCTCGAGCAGACAATCCCGACAATCCCCGGATGCCAATCCTTGGATGCCAGCACGATTGCCCGTGTATCGGGGCTGGTCATATTCTGTGATTCAACCATCTCGATTGCCTGGGCGAGAATTTTCTGTTCTTGGGCTCGGCGTTGTTCGTTGATGAGTGTCAAACCTTCGGCGATCTTCTCGGCCTCGGCTCCCGTCGCGTTGGTGAGCAACTCGAGTGATTCGGATGCGTGCCCGAGCCTGCCGACCGCGTTGAGCCTTGGCGCAAGCCGGAACCCAACTGCCTCGGTATCAATCCCGCCAGAATCAAGCCCCGACGCATGGATCAGTGCGTGCAGCCCCTCGTTGCGGACATGCAAAATCCGCCCGAGCCCGTGCTTGACGATGATCCGGTTCTCATCAACCAAAGGCACAATGTCGGCGATGGTGCCGAGGGCAGCGAATGCGAGCAGGTCGAGGAGCACACCCCGCGACTTCTCCGAGACTCGTTCGGAGTTGGCGTGCATCGTTGCAAGTCGCCACGCGAGTTTGTGGGCAACGCCCGCGCCGCACAACTCGCCGAATGGGTACTGTGAATCCGGTCGCCGAGGATGGACAACCGCGAAGGCATCGGGCATTTCTTCAACCGTGCTTGGCGGGTTGTGGTGGTCCGTGATGATGAGATCCATCGCGAGTTCTTTGGCCAATGCGGCCGGTGCGTTGGCGGTGATGCCGCAATCCACGGTGATGATGACATTGGTGCCGTCGTCGGCAAACGAACGGATCGCATCGGTGTTCAGCCCGTACCCCTCGTCGATGCGGTGGGGTATGTAGGTCGCCAGGTTGGTGTCCGGTGCGATGGTGCGGATGAGTTGGACGAGGATGGTGGTTGCGGTGATGCCGTCGACATCGTAATCGCCGAAGATGGTTATTTTTTCGTTGTTGGTGATGGCGAGCAAGATGCGCTCGGCGGCCTTATCAAGATCCGGGATCAACGAAGGGTCATGGAGCCCGGCGAGCGAGGGCTTGAGAAACGCGATCGACGATTCGCCCTTGTCGATGCCCCGTGCTGCGAGCACGCGGGCAACGAGATCCTGGTTGCCGCTTGTTTCGGCTCTGGGAATCCATTTCTGGGTGATCCCGCGCTGGG
>JAESUL010000213.1 GCA_016763115.1 Phycisphaerales bacterium
GATCGAGAAACTCCAGGCTGTCGCCTGTGAGTTTGCAGTGAAAACTTTTGCAATGAATCGCGCCGGTGCCGGTGACATTGGGCGATCGTTCCCATGAATCCTCGTGGCGGCGTCCGAGCTTCTGCTCGAAGGTCTGGATCTTGGGTGCTGCGCTCGCCGATCCCACCGCAGACGCTTGAGGCGAAAGATCCAGAGGCAGCGTGTCGTCGAGACTCTGTTTCGGTGCTTGCTTCACCTTCTTCTTTGATTCCGGCTCACCCTCGGGCACAGGCCCGGAATACCCCGGCGGCAACGGATGTCGGTCTGGTCCCCTCATGCGGCATCTCCTGATTCGATCAGACACCCGAGCACCGAGATGTACCCGAAGAACCTGATCTCGAACCAACATATCATATTCCGAGCAACGCGTCTACCCCTACTCAACGATTCGACGCACACAAAATACACATTCACCACCTGCTGCAGCAGGCTCTGCGTGGTACCCGAGCACGCAATCATCCCATCGGATCGTGACTTTTACCATGCCGTGGTCTTGGGCCAATGCCAGCACCTCCCCGGAGGCTTTACGCACCACACACCCGCGGGCGTTGCCCAGATCACCCTCGAAGTCCAGATACGCTGCCCGATGGGGGGTGATTATTTTCCCGCGACCATCCCATGATGGGGTGTCGGGGCGTTGGACGCATCGCCAGGTGAGCAGTCGGCGTTCATGATCGCCTGGCCCCTCGATCATCCAATCGAAGTGGGACCCGTCATCGGGTGTGGTGTGCAAAAGAACGACGCTTCGAGGCATGTGGGCATCGTAGACGACCCCCGGCGCACCGCACGGATTTGACGGCTCTATACTGCACCGCGACCGGTGACCCCGGCGATGGAGACCCACCATGCGATTGATCATCACCTGTACTTTTCTCACCCTTCTTCTTGGCTATGGGCTTCTCGTCCCCGGGTGCGGTGCGCCGAGAAAAATCAAGACCACCCTGGCATCCAACGAGGTGCTGGTGCAGGCTGGGGCGGCAGAAGACGCGGGCGAAACCCAGAAGGCGTACGAACTCTGGACCCGGTATGTCGAGTTGCGCCCCCACGAGGCCAAGGGCGAGTATCGGCTCGGGCGGATCGAGAACCAACTGGGCAAGTACGCCGACGCGAGCAACCACCTCCGCATCGCCCATGATCTCAAGCCCGGAAACATCATCTATATCGAGGAACTCGCCAGTGCTTTGGCCAACGGGGGGCAGCACAGCGAGTTGATATCCATGCTCAACGCTTCGGCAAGCGAAGGGCCCGACGGCTCGGGGTACCTTCGGCTCGCCCGGTACGCCGCCCAAGCGGGCATGATGGACGAGGCACGCGAGGCGCTCCTCGGCGCCATCGCGGTCAATGGACGCACCTCGCCAACTTCACACCTCGCGATGGCCGACTTCGCCCGTGATATCGGCGATGTGGACAACGAGGTGCTCTCGCTGCGTCATGTGCTCTGGTTCGATCCTGCCAATGCGGTCATTCTCGAGCGGATTCGTTCATTGGGTGTGATCCCTGGGCCGAGCCTCGCGATTGATCCCCGGTAGATCATCTTTGTAAATCATGAGTTTTTTGGGGATGCCGGTTGACGATCGGGGTTTCAATTTGTACTATTGATCCACCTATCCGGATTGATGGATTATGCCAAAGGCCCCACGCACCAACTCGCACGCAGCAATTGTTGAACTGCTCTCGCAGCTGGGCGATCCTATTCGTCTGCGGATGCTGCGGGTGCTTGAACGCGAGGAACTCGCGGTGGGCGAACTCATCCGGGTGCTTCAGATCCCCCAGTCCTCGGGCTCAAGGCATCTCAAGGTGCTGCTCGACGGACAATGGGTGTTCAAGCGGACCTCCGGCCCGTCGGCATATTACCGTGTGGTCCTCGATGATCTTCACGAACACCACCGGGCCCTCTGGGTTCCGATCCGCAACCAACTCGGCGATGACCCCATCCACAGCGAGGACGACCGCAGGCTCAACGCGGTGCTTGCTGATCGGATGACGGATTCCGAAGCCTTCTTTGGTCGCCACGCCGGGGAGTGGGATGATCTGCGTTCCGATCTTTTCGGGCAGCACTTCACCGACCAGGCCATGCTCGGGCTGATTGATCCGACATGGACAATCGCCGATCTCGGGTGCGGCACCGGGAACTGCTCTGAACTCTTGTGCCCGTGGGTCAAAGAAGTCATCGCGATCGATTCCAACCAGATCATGCTCGACGCGGCCTCGGATCGGGTTGCGGATCGCGACAACATCAAGTTCGTCAAGGGCGAGCTCACCAATCTCCCGCTCAAGTCAGGATCGGTTGATGCTGCGGTGTGTTTTTTGGTTCTTCATCACCTCGATGATCCGTCCGGCGCGCTGCGTGAAATGGCCCGGGTTGTTTCGAGTAAAAAGGGCGGCGGATGTGTGCTGATCGTTGACATGTTCGCCCACACCCGCAATGAATACCGCCACTCGATGGGGCACCAGCACCTCGGGTTTACCGAACCACAGATTTCTGCCCTGCTCGCGGACGCCGGGTTCACGAAAGTCACGGTCAATAAACTCCGCCCGGGCGTCGACGCATCGGGCCCATCACTCTTCGCCGCGGTGGCGAGGATTTAGACACAATACAAAGGGCAAACGCCCGTTTTACTCTTCCCAAAGGAACACACCATGGCTGCAACCGCAACTGAACCCACACTCACCAAAGACATCGTCAACGGCTTGGACTTCAAGGTCCTCGACCTCTCGCTCAACGAGCACGGACGCAAGGAGCTCCGGCTCGCCGAGCACGAAATGCCGGGGCTGATGAAACTCCGCGAGCAGCACGGCGCGTCCAAGCCGCTCAACGGCGTCAAGATCATGGGCTCTTTGCACATGACCGTGCAGACGGCTGTGCTCATCGAGACCTTGACCGCACTGGGCGCGGATGTCCGGTGGTGCTCGTGCAATATTTTCTCGACCCAGGACTTCGCTGCAGCAGCTATCGTTGTCGGTCGCCCCGAAGACGGCGGCACCCCCGAGAACCCCAAGGGCGTGCCCGTCTTTGCGTGGAAGGGCGAAACACTCGCCGAGTACTGGTGGTGCACACGCCAGGCGCTCACCTGGCCCGACGGGTCGGGCCCGGATCAGATCGTTGACGACGGCGGCGACGCTTCGCTGTTCATGATCAACGGCGCCGAATACGAAGCTGCAGGCTCGGTCCCCGAACACGACGCATCCAAAGACCCCGAAGAACTCAAACATGTGCTGGCAACAATCCGTTCGACCATCGCCGAGAATCCGGGCTGGTTCACCAAATCAACGCCTGCGATTCGCGGGATCTCCGAAGAAACCACCACAGGCGTACACCGGTTGTACCAACTCGAAAAAGCAGGCACACTTCCGTTCCCTGCGATCAATGTCAATGACTCGGTGACCAAATCCAA
>JAESUL010000214.1 GCA_016763115.1 Phycisphaerales bacterium
CCGAGCAACCCAACATACGCCCCGACCAACCGACGCACCGATCTGGGCGACAACCGGTCGATCGTCACACCAAAGTCCGCAGCCTTCATCTTGTCATGACGCGCACCGCCCATGTGTTGCTCGTTGTGCTGCGTGTCATAAGAGGGATCACGCGGATTCAACGACAACTCGGCCAGCACCTCACGCCCGGCGAGCAACGCCGGATCATCACGAACCGCGATCCGATCATCATCAGCAAAGCTCGTTGCCAGATCCGCCTGGGGCTCGGGATCATCGGCCGCCGAAAGCAAGAACAAATCATAAGGGTAGATCACGCCCCCGCCATCACCTTCGAGCACGCTTCGGAATAACTCCAGCGAAACGCCGCCCGGGAATATCTCGATATCGAGATCGCCAACACTGCCCGATCCATCGTTGTTGGCGATGCGGACACTGGTGCCCCCGAGCCGTGCAATGCCGCCGTCAACGGAGACATCACCGATCATCGTGATCGAGCCCAACGCGATAATTTCTGCGCCTTCATCAATAATCCCATTCTCGCGATCACCCTCGGATTCCCGCGAATCGACAAGGCTCCCAACCCGCCCGAGCAGGCGGATCTCTCCGCCCTCGAACCCGAGCGAGGTCACCAGCAGATCGCCGAGCACGTTAACATCGCCGAGCTCGACAAGCGTCGTGCCCGGACCCTTCGCGCTCATCGAGAGCGATCCGAAGCTCAGCATTTTTTGTCCGCGTCCCATGATGATCGACTCGCGTGCCGCGATCCGGAACAGCGAATCAAGATTCACATCACTCCCGTTCATCAGCCCGTTGCCCGCCGATGCGCCGTCGGCAAACATAAACGCCACCGCGCTGCTCGGCGTGTTGAGATCATCACCAAACCGGATGGTCCCAAAGTCGCCCCCGACCACATCGAACGGGCCGACCGCAGGACCAATCCCGATATTGCCACGGAACTTGAACGGCGTGCGCGCCTCGCCATCACCGGCGAACGCGATCCCGTCGTACAAAAACGCCACATCGGACATCCCGATTTCTTCCGAATAAATGTCATCGGCAAACAACGCCGAGCCATCGCCTGTATGGAAAGTCACCGAATCGGCGTACACCGCAACCGGGGTATAAAAACTCATCCCGTCACGAACAAACACATCCCCGCCGACCCTTGCCAGCTCGGCGTGCACCTCGAGCATCCCAAGCCGAGCATCTGAACCTGCCGTCCCAACCGGGCCACCAAGATTCACCGTTCCATCAACCGCACTGAGTAATAAGCTGTGGAATCCGCCGATCTCTGAATCAATCGCCCCGAGCATCTCGATCCCCGCATCATCACCGAGCGACACGATCGAGACATCATCAACCAGCACCAAATCGCCATCAACAATCACCGTGCCGTCGGTTGCCAGCAGGTTGGTTCCCAGCACGATGGCGTTCTCGCCCATCGCGACGAGTTCAATCTCGCCTGCGACAATCCCCTCGCCGCGTGCCGGTCCGTCACCTGCTTGCGCATCATCAATCCGTATCCGATTCCCTCGGACCAGCAACGATCCGCCGCCGCTTGCGCCGGTCGCGTTGATTGACGCACCGAGTACCTGCACATCATCGCCGATCAATGAAACATCGCCGCCGAGATCGCCCATCGACGCATTGATCGACCCCGAAACCATCATCGTGCCCGAGCCCGCGACCATCTGCACATTGCCCGCATTGATCGTGCCGGTGTTCCACGCTGCGAGCGAGAACACATCGCCCGCCGCCAGATCAACCCCGCCCGATCCCATCGACGAGAGCTGATCTGTCGTTTCCAGATCACTGGGCTTGAGCAGTTGCACATAGATACTGCCGAGGTGTTCGCCGATCAGCACTTGCTCTCCGGCCGCAAGAATAACCGTGCCCATCGGCGCCGAGATCGTCCCGTGATTGGCGACCCGCCCGCCGATCAGGGCGATCAGGTCCCCCTGCAGCAGCCCGCGATTCTCGACCACGCCCCGTGCATCGGTAAACCTGTTCACCCCGGCGATAAAATCATCGTTTGAGATATTCCCCGCCGCCGCGTAGAGCGCACCAACATTGACCACCGCGTTGTTCCCAAAGATCACGCCCGAAGGATTGGCGATGTACACCTGCCCGTTGGACAACAGATTCCCCATGATCTCCGTCGGCACCCCGCTGAGAATCCGATTGAGCACCCGCGCATCGAGACCGGGCAGAATAAACTCAATCGTTTCGCCCTCGCCGATATCAAAGTTGAGCCAATCAATGATCGTCCCGTCCGCGGAGATAATCGTCAGGTACCCGTCCTCCCAGATGAACTGCACCTCGCCTTGGGTTCCATCTACATCATCCTCACCAGGATTCCCTATCGCAACGCCGGCGGCAAGCCCGCACACCGCCAAGCACCGCAGGGCCAAGCGTGACATTGCCCGATTTGCTGAGTTCATATTTTCGAGTCTCATGATGTGTACCTCTCGTAGTGTGCCCAATGCCCGCAGCGATCACCCGCAGCGATCAATAGACAATCGTTGCTGAAAAATGCAGCCGCCCGTCTCCAACACTCGTCGTTTGTGCCGCGCCCTCGCCGATATTGGTGAGCGCAAGCCCGTAATCCAATCGTACCGTCAGGTTCCGCCGAAGCCTTGCTTCGACGCCCACACCGATACTCGCCAGTGTTTCGTCGTTCTCAAAGAACGGCGCGTCGTTGACATTGATGAAACCAAAGTCAAAGAACCCCCGCAAGATAACATCCCAGTCTGCGCCGCCGTACGGGCGCGTCCGCGTACTGTTAAATGGGCGACCAAAGATCGTGCTGCTCTGTGCCCCCGCATCGCCCACCCGCGTTGCTTTGCCGAGGTGATACCGATACTCAAGCGTACCGACCAACGCGTCGTCGCCAACTGTTGACGATTCGGGATACCCACGAACCGTATGGAACCCGCCGGCAACAAACTCGTAGTTGGGCACCAACCGCCCGCCAAATGAATACTGCCCACGGATCGAAACAAACACCTCGTGGGCAAGTGTCATCCGCCCTTCGCCAAAGTCGCCACGGAACCCCTTTGGATCAAGGATCGGCTCCAGAAAAAACGAATGCGACAACTGCCCACGCAGAATCGTAAAATCATCATCGACCCCGAACCGCCCGAGCCTCTGCACCCCAGTCGAGCTCGTCCCCGCAACCGACGCCAAGTTGGTCTCCACGGTCAACTCGCCGAATGCATTGTGCACCGGCGTGCGCTTTTCGTACCGAACACCCGCATAGGGCAGCAAAAAACTCTCACGACCACTAATCAGGAACAACCGATTCTGCACATCAATATGCTCGAACCGCACGCCCCCGACCAGATCAACAAACTTGGGCCCGTCCTGGTACACATTGACCTGAACCTCGGCACCGATCTCATAGCCCTCGCCCGTGAAGTTCTCAAAGCCGAGCCCGACATCGCGGGCCGTGTATTCATTCCATCGCCCGAACACCTTCGCCCGCGTTCGATGCCCGAGGTCAAACTCATACGATGCCAGCAGCGTGTGAGATTCATCAAAGCCCGCGGTGATGTAGTCGAACTGAAAAATATCATCTCGCCCGGTCAGTTGCCGATTGATGTACCCGAACCGCTCGCGCCAAACATCCGTCGAGTCCGTCCCGGTGTTGCTTATCTGGGCAAAGACCGTCCACGGGCGTGGCTCGGTAATCAGGTAATCAAGCAGCACCTCGCCGGGTTTCTCTGTTGGAGCAACCGTCACATCCGCACGCCGACCCGGATGCCGATTCAGCCTGTGGATCTCATCATCGAGCCGATCGCGGGTCAGCAAGTCCCCCGGCGCAACCTTGATACGATCCCGAAGCCGCTGATGGCTCGGATGGTCGATATTACTGTCTTTGTTCTCTTTGTTCTCGGCAAGCCGATCGCCGTGCGCCACCGTGCGGACCTGACCGACCACCGCACGCCAAATCAGCACGCTCAGCGTTGTTTGTTCAACCCCTCGAAGATCCTCGCGCGTGCTCTGGTAGGCAACCTCGTCGGCGTCGGGCGTCACCAGATGCCCGATCAGCCCAAACTCGGATTCAAGATAATCACGCACGCCCTGATTGATCGTTGCCAACGCAGATCCGTACACCACAACCGCTTCATCGACGCCGAGTTCACCGAGCCGAACAAGCACGATCTCTTCGCCCGCCACCACCCCGATGTATCCATCATCAACCGGTGTCAGAGGCACCACTACCGCATCGAGCAATCCCGCTGCGGGTAGATCAGGATGCCCAAAAACATAGCGGAACACCAACCCCGTCATGCGGTACCCATACCCATCACGCTCGAAACTCGCCTCGACGACTTGCCTGGTTTCTGGCTGGTCCGGTTGCGCCGCTGCACCGGTACCAAGCACCGAGCACGCAACAACGAGCACGATCAGCAAGCCGCGAGAAACCCGACAATGTGAAATGAGATTGAGCGACAAACTACCTCCCCGAATGCGAACCACACCAAGTGTGCTCCACACAGACAAATCGCCCCCAAACAAGCATACCACAGATCCATCCCTATCCACACGATACGAGTCCGAAAACGCCCACTTTGACACGAAAATTGCCCCCAAACCGTGCCGGCGGACCGTTTCATGCGCACGCACCCCCCGCCCGTTGTGCCCGCTGCGATTCGTGTCGAAAACATCCCCATGCCTACACAACCAACAACCACACGATTCGTCCGCCACACCTTCCCCATTCTCGCAGCGACCACGGTGCTCATCGCCCTCTCCGGATGCGCCTCCTACCAGCACACGCCCGAGGCTTATACGCACACCACGACACCAACACAATCACTGGTCTCAAGCACCAGTAAAGCGGACGAACTCAACGAACTCTGGCTCGCATGGTGGCCTCAGGCTTCAATCCATGAAACATCTACAGATTCCCTCGCC
>JAESUL010000215.1 GCA_016763115.1 Phycisphaerales bacterium
GATGCGACATCGGGCACATAGTACTGATTCAGGATCACAACACGGGTTGGCTTCACGGATACTCCTCGATTCAAGGCGGAGAATAAGCATAGTCGTCCAGATGCTGATCCCGGTTCGGACAAGTGCGAAACTCTCGTGCAAGTCGGGCACGGGCCGTGCTTTTTCGTTCATCGGAACAGATAATTGACCGATACGATGAACCTGTTTAGGCATCGAGCGTAAAGTGAACACCGGTAGGCACGAATGCCATTTATGGACCGATAAACAGGGCCGCAACCCAAGATCAGAGGAACGCATGAGTGCCGATCAAGATCCATCTGCAATCTCTGAACCAAGCGGTGCTATCCCAAGTTCGCACAGCTTCAAGAACAAGATTTTGCGAGCACTCTGGGGCATGGTCCAGGCAACTGTGTTTCGTTTCAGCCCACGGCCGCTCCACAAATGGCGGATGTTCCTGCTGCGGTTATTCGGCGCCGATGTTTCGATGAATGCAAGGGTGTACCCAAGGGCCAAGGTGTGGGGCCCTTGGAATCTGATTATGGATGACTTCGCGACGCTGGCGGATGATGTGGATTGCTATTGCGTCAAACCAATCCGGATCGGGAAGCGATCGACGGTGAGCCAGTATTCGTATTTGTGCGGGGCTACCCACGATCACGAAGACCCTCGGCTTGCGTTGATCCCCAAAGAAATCACGATCGGCGAAGATGTTTGGATCGCGGCCGATGTCTTTGTTGCACCCGGCGTCACTGTCGGCGATGGGGTCGTGGTCGGCGCACGCTCGAGTGTCTTTGGCGATCTTCCTGAATGGACCGTATGCTTTGGCTCGCCGGCCAAACCAAAGGGGCCAAGAACATTGAACACCCCGCAAGAAGAAGGTTGAGGATCTCATGAGTGTGTCGGTCATGATTATGACGCTGAATGAAGAAGCCAATCTACCCGGCGCTCTACGGAGTCTTTCGTGGTGCGACGATGTGGTCGTCTTTGATTCATACTCTTCGGACAAGACCGCCGAGGTGGCCGAGGAGTTCGGTGCGCGTGTAGTCAAGCGAAAGTTTGATTCCTTCGGCCCGCACCAGACCTGGGGGCTCAAGAACATCGAGTACAAGCACCGCTGGGTGTTTATGCTCGACGCCGACGAGCGGATGACCGATTCGCTGCGTGAAGAACTCGAATCCGTCGCAGCCAAATGGGAGAGCGGCGAGCACAACGAGCAAGATCATCCTGTCGCGTACTATTGCGGGCGACGAAACTTTTTTATGGGCAAATGGATCAAGCACTCAATGGGCCCGGGCAACAACATGCGGTTTTTCCAGCCGCCACTGATCCGCTTCGAGCGAGAGGTCCACCAGATACCAATCGTCGATGGATCCATCGGGTATCTGGACGGGATGTTCGACCATTACAATTTTTCCAAGGGCATCGGCGAGTGGTTCGACCGCCACAACCGGTACGCGACGATGGAATCGCACGAGACTATTCGCGCACTCAAAGAGAACCCGGTCCGGTTCGGGAACTTGTTTTCCAAGGACCGCAACACGCGCCGGCTCGAGATGAAAAATATCTCGTTCCGACTACCGTTCCGCCCGTACTTCAAGTTCGTCTACATGTACCTGCTCAAGTTCGGCTTCCTCGATGGACGGGCGGGGCTGACCTATTGCACAATTCAATCGATCTACGAGTACATCATCGTGCTCAAGGTGCGCGAGATCCGTCGCGGCGGGGAGCATGCCGATGGCTAGGGCTCCGGTCATTGAGGCGAAAGCTACGCATGTCTGTGAGGGCTTGAAATGAAAATCTTGCACTTTATGGCCAACATGCGCGTTGAAAAAGGCGGGGTTGTGAAAGCGGCTACCGACCTGTGTGCTATGGCATCAGGCGAGCACGAGGTAGAACTCATAACGCTCGACCCATCGGGTGTACCCGAGCACTGGTGCAACGATGACCCGAGCACGCCGCGGGTGACAAAGATTCATGATGAGCTCGGCTTCGGTGGGTCGCTAAACAAGGAGCAAAAAAACCAGATCCGTGAGTGTGTTCAGGAAGCAGATGTTGTTCACCTGCATGCGATGTGGGACCCAGCCAACGCCCAGGTCGCGCGTATATGCCGATCACTCAACAAGCCTTATGTGCTGACGGCTCATGGGATGCTCGATGATTGGGCGATGGCTATTAAGAGGCCAAAGAAACTGATCTATCTCAAAACATGGGGGCGAAATCTGCTCAGGGATGCTTCGCTGGTTCACTGCACTGCCGAATCAGAGCTTGAACAATCAACGCCCTGGTTCGATGCCCAAAAAGGGCGGGCCATTCCTTTGCCCTGTGATTTTGGTGCCTACCAGGATCTTCCAGACAAACAACTCGCCTACGAAGCATTCGATAAGCTAGAGCACGATTTGCCCAAGGTTTTATTTCTGAGCCGAATCCATCACGGGAAGGGTGTCGAGAAGTTGATTCAGGCGTCATCACTTTTGGTGAAGAAAGGCATTCAGCATCAACTCCTCATCGCGGGAACAGGCGGCGAATCATATGTTCAAGAAATGAAGACACAGGCGGAAAACTCGGGGGCAAACGATTGCATTCACTTTTTAGGATTCGCATCCGGTGAAGAAAAAATTGCATTGCTCAGTGCTTGCGATGTATTCACGCTCCCCACCGACCATGAGAACTTCGGGATTGTCCTCTTTGAGGCGATGGCTTCTGGAACCTTTGTGGTCACCACAAATGGTGCCGCCACCTGGCCAGAAATCGAAGAA
The DNA here is from genome assembly GCA_016763115.1 of Phycisphaerales bacterium. Taxonomy (GTDB): domain Bacteria; phylum Planctomycetota; class Phycisphaerae; order Phycisphaerales; family UBA1924; genus UBA1924. The sequence continues at coordinate 2,757 of JAESUL010000215.1, forward strand.
TCTGGGGGCGGCATGATTATTAAGAACACCACCGAGTCGTTCGCAAAGACAATTGAGAAGGTACTCGCCGACAGTTCGGCATATCAAGAAAAGGCGAGTGCGGGTCGGGCGTGGGTGCTTGATCGCATGGCAATGGACAAAGTGCGAGAGAAATACAACGCGGTGTACAAGGAAGCGTGCGACTCGAACCCGGGCGCGGGGCCCAAGTGAGTAGAGAGAAGATAAAACGGGTCGCGGTGATCAGTCATCTCTACGCGCATTATCGTGAAGCACTTTTTAATGAGATGATCAAGAACAGCCCATACAGATATGAGTTCTTGGGATGCAAAAATGGATTCGGTACCGGCATCGCACTGCTTGATCATTTTCCGGACAACCGCTTTGTAAAAACAAAGGGGTGGATGCTTGGCCCGTTGTTCATTCAGCCGGCCGCGATTACCGCGGCATTGTCATCAAAGTACGATACTTTGATTCTCACCGGCAACATGATGTGGCCCACTATGTGGGCTGCCGCCATTATCGGAAGAGTTCGAGGAAAGCGAGTTCTGATGTGGACGCACGGGTGGCTCCGCGAAGAGAGCGGGCTCAAACGTCGATTCCGTGATATTTTCTATCGGCTTGCGCACGGACTCTTGCTCTACAACAATCGCGCAAAGGAGATCGGCATCGCCCACGGCTTCGACCCCGACCGGATGTATGTTATCTACAACAGCCTCGATGCCGATACGCAAAGATCGGTTCGAGACAGCATCGACAGCGAGAGGATAGAGACTATTCGCAACGAGTATTTTCCTGGACGGGCACACTACCCGGTGCTTGCGACGGTCACTCGATTGATGCCCGACAAGCGGATTGATATGCTGATTAATGCGGCAGAAATCCTCGAGCGCAACGGGTTTCCGGTCAATATCCTGATTGTTGGGAGTGGTCCAGAAGAAAAAAATCTGAGAGATCAGGCTGAATCAAAGGGCGTTGCCGTTCATTTTTCCGGGGCTGTATACGACGAACATACACTCGGCGAGGTGCTCATGGCTGCGGACCTTACGGTCATGCCGGGGGCGATTGGACTGCTTGTTATGCACAGTATGGCGTACGGAACGCCGGTCATCTCGCACAACAACTTCGATAACCAAGGCCCAGAAAACGAGGCGATTGTTGAAGGCATCACCGGCGGATTCTTCGAGGAGGGCAGTGTCGAATCGCTTGCACAAGCCATCGAGCACTGGGTGTCCAATCCCGAAAAACTCACCGCAGGAAAGGCAGAGGCGATCAGTATGATCGATAAGTTCTACAACCCACAAAGCCAAAGAAATCGCATTGATTTCGCTGTCTCAGGAAAGCCGAGTATCGACAACGGTTCAGGACTTTGAGCGATCTCTAGCCGACCAAGACGGCACCGGGCAAGCGAACGCCGGGGTACTATTCAAGATCGGTATCGGAATAGTCGGAGTATTCAGCGGATTCGTATTCGGTGTAATCGATGTATTGCATCGCATTCCTTGCTTTGGTTTGATTATCGATTTTTGCGAGAACAAGATACCAGAAAAAGGGCGTTGGTATGGCGGTGTAGGTGCCCTGTTTCATGGAGATGAGGGTTGCATACGCGCAAAGTGCAAGAAGAATCGCAAAGGTCGAGCGGTATTCAATGTCGTCTTTATAGTTCCGATACAGACGCAGCGAGGCCGCCGCCATCAAGCCAAAGATTCCAGCAAGAAGGCCGATCCCGATGAGTCCATGCTCGGTGAGGATCTCAACAATGAGGTTGTGCGGATAAATATAGTTGTCGCCCTCATTAGAGGCATAGGCGTTGAATGCCCCTGTCCCAAGCCCGCCGAGCAGTGCAGATGGCCTGCTTAAATATTCTTCCAATATAGTGGTTGCGTAATACATTCTCGATGAGATGCCATCAGCAATGTTATCCGCGGACCACCGGACACCAGAATCGCTGCTGCCCGATAAAAAAATCTTGATTGCAAGAAGAAAAAGCAGACCCATCGCACCGGCAGCCGCTGATGTCACAAGAAACTGGGCAGTATTTTTCACCTGATGGGCAATTGGAAACACCGCAACAGAGAGCCCGATCGCGAAGATGAGCTGCCCGCGCGTGCCGCTGAGCAGCATGACCCCAATGCCCGCAAAGATTGTTATGACGCGCAATAAGAGGATAGCTTTGATGTACCGGGTTGGCTTGTAGAGTGCCGCAACAATAAGAACGGCGCCACCAAGTTCCGCGGTCACCAGAGGGCTTTGAAGATCATCGCTTGCGCCAGTGGAACGACTGAGATCAACAAGCAGTCGTCCACCATAAATTTGCGTGTGAGGGCTCGTCAGGATAAAGAAAATAATCAGTGACCCAACAGCCATGAAGGGAGTGAAAAACTTCTTGATATTCTCAATGTCACGGATCAATCCAGGGAGAATGATGAGTAAAAGAATATAATACGGAAACCCTTTTTGAATAAAATATCGTCCGGCTTCAGGAATGGGAGACCAGAGAACACCAAATACTGTAAACACATACAGCAGCCCGACGAGTACCCAGATCGGATTAAAATACCCATCGAGCGGACGCTTGCCTCTCAAAAACTCAAGCCCAAACGCAGCCATAGCAATCAGTCCGACGCTGACATTGGTAATCCAACTCGTGCGTGCAAGCATCGGTACATACGAGGAAAGCAGTTGTTCAAGCGGAAAAAACGACAACACCAAAAGCAACGCCCATTGAGGCTTGAGGATGCTCTGGATCATCAAATAGAGAACCCCGAGCACAACAAATACCATTAGTACGCTACTCATTGCTCAGGTTTTCCTCGATCATGGTCCATCGTGCTCATCATATCGGTCGTTGGAGCGGGGATCTGCACTCGACCCTCCGCGTTCATGGGCATTGTTCCGCCTTGGTATGGATAAAACCACCCGGATTGCACGATGATCCGATCCGGGCCCAAGGACGGTCTTCCATGAACGGACGCCGACCTTTGGAGAACACCAGACATCGTCGATCGCGATCCTCCCCAAGCCCCACGATGCCGGGTAGCTCCCCCATCGCCCAAGCACCGGCTTGGACCGGGTGATCCCCGCTTGGGTGCGGAGAATCCGGTCGCGGACACTCCCGGGCGTCGCATTGAGATCTGCCGCCAAAACGGCTTGCTCGCCAGATTTAATCAGCGAACGCAGACGGATGCTCAGGTGCCGAACCGATTGGTTCCCGCTCTCCCATCGCTGAGGATTTCTGGGCGATGGCGGATGGGTGACGACCACAAAAAATGAACCACCAAGTTCCTCGGGCCGATGAACTTCGCAAACCAGTCCATCGGCGTTGGGGAGTTGCTCGTCGGCGCGAACAGAGAGACCCCACTTGGAGAGCACCAAGATCCTGGCCATCGTGTCGTGCTCGCTTTTACGGACCAGATGGAAGGGGTAGGGTTCGCCAAAGATCCCGAAAGTCACCACGCCAGCAAAGAACTCCCAGACAGGTTCGAGCACCACCACGACATCGGCATCCTGTTCAAGAATAAACGGCGCTACAAGATTATGCGTGGGATTGGCCATGTCAGAGTTGAAGACAAGCACGCTTACATCAGTTGGTTCCATGAACCATTGTTCGCTCGGGCGAACGAGTGGTCGCCCGCCGCCAATCGGCCACGCCATAA
>JAESUL010000216.1 GCA_016763115.1 Phycisphaerales bacterium
ACCGCGACATCAAACGCGCCAAACAAATCGCAGCCTACCCATGGTTCGCCGACAACAAACAATGGCAAAAAGAGATCAAACTCATGCTCTCCAACGGCTTCAAAATGGAAGTCGAATCCCTCATCACCAAAGACATCTCCTATGTCACCGAGGAATATGTCCCCGCAAGACTCAAAGCAAAGGATTGGCTGGGGTAATCATGCAACTAATTGAACCAAGAGTACCAGACTCCATCAAATAATGTACAATCAATCCCATGCTACAGTCTAGATCAAACTTCGCTTCCATTATCACTGGCCTGATTGTCTTGGTAATCTTGGCCACAGTGTCAATCATTGTTGGTCTATTGATCATCAGCGGGAGCGACAAACGCGTGGCGGCCGAGTTCTGGCAACTTCTTCACACCGACCGCGACGCCGCTATCGAGGCAATCGTCTACATCGAAGTTGCCTATTGGCCGCCGCGACCTGCTTCTGAAGCCACGATGTTCCTTCCCGACCCTGAAATTTATCGAATGGACGACCCGAATATTTTTGCCCGGATATTTCCCCTTCCCCTCGGGAAATCAGACAAATTCACAGGCACGATTGGAACGATCGAACTCCGCATTCATACAAAGAGCGATACAGTAGCCAAGATATTCATATCAGATTCGGATCATTGGTCGCGAATGAGCCCGGCGTATAATCCCCTTGTTGGCAAAACCCTGCGAGACGATGTGGCCACCACTATTCTCGATTGGATCGCTCACCAGTAACCCCCGAACCAATCGCCGGGTGCCATGCTTACGCCCTGACGAAGTCAGGGTTTAAGCATGCTCTTCTATTCCAATCCACCAAACCTGCTCAAACCCGATGAAGACATCGGGCGTGAGCAGGGCACCCATTCCTAGTTCTCCCGAGAATCGCACGCAATCTCACCTTCTTGTTCACCACCCCACCACCGGGCCGATCCCCATCCCCAATCCGTAGCCTTCTCCACCAACCCCGCCCGCACCGGATTCATATGGATGTATCCAACCTTCTCGTCAAACTCGTCATCCGAAACAATGTTCCGATCGTACCCGCCGCCCCGCTGCCAGAACCACATTTTCCCGCCGCGATCACTGAGTTGGTCAAGCACAGGTGCATCGAGTTCCCGCCACCGTGACATAACCCGTCGGGCCAATGTCCCCTTGAGGCTTCGTAGCAAATCCGAAACATCACCTGCCTCTGGTTCACGAATGAGCAAATGCACATGGTTCGGCATCAGAACCCATGCGTAAAGATGAAACGCATACCTTGATCTCGTTCGCCGAAGTTGATCGACAAACACCTCTCGCAACTCAGGCGTTGTGAATAAATCCAACCTCCGATAGGTCGAAAAGGTAAGAAACCTCGCATGATTTGGATCATTGATCCGTCGCATAACCAAAGTATACCAACCACATTGGTGCCATGCTGGTGGCGTCTTCGGCACCTGCATGTCTTCAAACAACCAAGACCTGCACATGCTCCGCATGAACAGGGCACCCACACTTGTCAGCCGGGGGCCCGCATTTTCTTTGGTGCCCACCACCACGGCACCCACCATTCAGTGGGTTATCGACTCCTTGATCGTGATGTATCTTTCTCATATGGCCTAAACGCCAAAGAGATTGGTGCCCGCCGTTGCGGGTATTGACATGCAGTGCATAACAAAAACAGGAGATATGGCTATGAAACGCAACAGAGCAAGAACCGTTGGGATGATTTTGGCGATCGCGGGGCTCTCAGCCATTGCCGGGGCGGAAGTCTTTGTCATTGAACTCAATGATTTCTCGTTTACCTATGACGGAATGAGCAACATGGACATCGATCTGACCATTGCTATCGGCGATACCGTTCAATGGAACTGGGTCAGCGGGTTCCACAATGTGGTCAGCGGGCTTCCGGGAGCGGCTGACAGCGGCGACTTGTTTTTCTCTGGCCCGCCCACCGCAGATGATCTGACTACATTCGAGTACACTTTCATGGAAACAGGTGTCTTTGATTTCCACTGCCATGTCCACGGCACGGGGGGAATGGCTTCATTTGTGACGGTGGTGCCCGCGCCGGGATCGATGTTAGCGATGGCGCCTCTTGGGCTCGTTATGATGCGCCGGCGTCGATGAGACCGGATTGAGATTGCCCTCGTGCATCTTGGGTGCCTGATGTCATCACAAACCTCCTTTGACCCAGAGGTAAAGGAGGTTTTTCAGTTGCCATTGCTGGATGCTCGTATTCTCTTTCGGTGCCCTCCTTCACCCTGCGGGGTGAAGGAGGTTCCTTGGTGGGTGGGGCATCGGATGATGGAGCATAGTGGAGAGTTCTTGCACACGCACTCGATTTCATGTACAATCGAATCTGGAACTTCTGATTGGACAGGAGTCCCCTTTGTTTATTGGTTTAATGCAACTCGAAAGGAATCTAACCATGAGAACTATGGTTTATGCGGCTTGTATCGCTTCGGCGCTAAATGGACAGGTGTTTGCGGAGGTCTACGAGATTGTGTTCTCGGGACAGTTGACGAGTGTCAATGATTTTCGGGACAAGGAGACGGATGTTTTGTTTAACACCGTTTGGGCTCTTGACTTATACACCCCCACGGTTGGGGATAATTGGTCATACAGCATCCTGCTCGACACCGATGTTGCTCCGCACGAAGTGAATGGGCCCGGTGAAGCTCCATTTGCGCTATATGGTTCCTTTGCGAGCTCTTTTTCGCTCGCGGGCCGAACGGTGAGTGGGTTCAACAGTTCGTTGCATTTCATCCACCATCCGGGAGTCGAAACCGCCTATTTTTGGAGCGATTTTTTTCTAGACGATACCCCGATCATCCCGGAGTTGCGGTTTACCGATCCGAGTCTCTTCGGCGAGATGATCAATGGGGGTGAGCTGTTTACATCCGCAGCCCAGTTTGATCAGCTGCAGTTCGCAGGCATGCAAATAGCAGATGCATCGGGTCTATTTTCGTTTAACGCCAGCGCGGGCTCGGGGGTGCAGGTGACGGTGACTCAGGTTCCAATACCATCTACCCTAGGAATCCTCGGGTTGGGGTGCCTACTGAGCGTGAGACGACGAAATAAATGAGTTTGGTCCCTACACCGGGTGCCCCGACGGAGCGGCCTTCCGTCGGGTGCCATGCTGGTGGCGTCTTTGGTGACTGCATGTGTTCAACCACAGAATGCCGGGCACATACTCCGAACTCTGACTCTGCAATTTCGAGTGTTTCTACGGAAACCCGTGCTATCCTCCACACTCTGGATTGGGTTGGATTTTGCCGATGACCCGCTCAGATTTCGCATTGTTTGACCACGCCTCACCGACCGCACTGTTTCATTATGGCCATACTCCTTACCGCTCGCAGTTTGACGAAGGCCTACCCGTCGAACATCCTCTTCGAGGGTGTTTCGATCAATATCGAGGATGGCGAACGCATCGGGCTTATTGGTCCGAACGGGAGTGGGAAGACGACGCTCTTGAAGATCCTTGCGGGGTCTCTTTCCTCTGACCAAGGCGAGATCGTTCGCAAGCGTGATTTGCGTATCGTGTATGTCGATCAGGATGATCGGTTTGCTGATGGTGCCACGCCGATGAGCGTTGTTCGTGATGGCCTCGATGACCATGACGATTCGGGCATGGACCCGACGACGCGTGCTTCGATTACGCTTTCTAAGCTTGGATTTTCTGACCTTGACCGATCGGTAGCTTCACTCTCGGGCGGGTGGCGCAAGCGTCTTTCGCTTGCAAAGGCGTTGGCGCAGGACCCCCAAGTGCTGATGCTCGATGAGCCTACGAACCATCTGGATCTTGAAGGGGTAGTGTGGCTCGAGCGGTTTGTCAAGCAGGTTTCGATTGCAACCATCTTCATCACGCATGATCGGCGGTTTCTCGAAAATACGGCGACACGCATCATCGAACTCTCCAAGGCGTATCCGGGGGGCACCTTCAAGGCGACGGGGAACTACTCCGAGTTTGTCAAGCGAAAAGATGCATTTCTCATCGCGCAGCAGGCTGCCCAGACAAGTATCGCCAGCAGGGTTCGCCAGGACACCGCATGGCTGAACCAGGGAATCCAAGGGCGGCAGACCCGGAACAAAACGCAGGTTGAGGCAGCAGCCAAACGCCGAGACGAACTAAAATCGACCACCGAGCACAACAAAGCCCCTTTGCTTACCGCATTGTTCGCATTCCAGGCGACCGATCGGAAGACGAAGAAACTCTTGACCCTCGAAGGCGTGTCAAAGGCGATGGGCGG
>JAESUL010000217.1 GCA_016763115.1 Phycisphaerales bacterium
CGCGCCCCTTGGCTGCCGGCTCTGATGCGATCTCGACGCCCGACGCACCGTCGTACAACTTGATGGTCAACTCGCCGACAAAGTCATCGGGCGCCACCACGACGACCGGGACTCGGCGTCCAACCCCATAGTAGAGCCGCTCTGGAATAAGCTGCCCGAATGCGGACGACCCGAACACCATGATCGCAAGCAGAATCCCAAAGATTGGTCCACCGTATGTCTGTATTGGTTTCATGCCAAGAGGGTACGCGATAAATCGGGTACCCGCATGAAGAGGTCAAAAACGAAAAATCCGGCACGCTGCCGGATGTGAACACTCTTTCATATGTGAGACACGACAAGAACGGATTATCCGTCCTCGGAATCGTCCTTCGGCGAATCATTTCCGCCATCAAGATTCGACCATGCTTCGAGAATGATATTCGAGTTGGACCCTGAGGGTCCGCCGTCGTCGCCACCGCTCCGGAGCAACAAGCTGATGACTTCTTGGGCACCGACCCCTTCGGACCAGGTCACCGAGAGCCCCGCCTGCAAGATATTGAAGCCTTTTTCGTGATTCAGGTCCTCGAACGAACGCAATGAGTCCGTCACGATCGCGGCATCGCCACGGATACGGAACAACCGCTGCTCGTTGTTGGGTCCAACGCCACGGAACTGGTAGTTCGATACGATCTCGCTTGTACCATCAAGATCCCAAGCACCCTGGTAGTCTTCTTCGGTGTGGGTAGTTCGCTGACTCGGGCAGTAGTAAATCCCCTCAGCACGGAGGTAATCCATTTGGTAAAGCAATCCGATGCCGTCCCACTGTCCCCAACGACGCGCCTGGTAGCCAGCATCCGCACCTGTACGAATCGTTGTCATCAACTCGGGACGAGGGCCAGCCTGCGCCCGGTTCGGAAGAACCGTTCTCGGCAAGAACACACTCGGAGGCAACAAGTCCTTGTTGTCATTGGAGAACATATTCAACCCAAGACCGATCTGTCTTGTGTTCGATGCACACACCATTTTGCGGGCGGATTCTTGCACCAATGAAATCGAAGGCAGCATCAACGCGATCAGGACACCGATCACCGCAACAGCAACGAGCACCTCGATCACGGTAAACCCAGCCGCACGAATAGACCGAGCATTGAGCCGCTTGGTATGCTCGGGATTGACCCCAGATTGTCGAGTTTTTATCCGCAAAGTTGACCCATCTTTGTTTGTCGCACGCCAAAGCATACGCCCCAATACCTATGCATCGAGGATTTTACCACGCCCGCATGATAGTGGATCTCGGTCGTTCCCACAACCCTGATATGGGGTTCCAGGCAATCTCTTTTTATAATTTCTCTTGAATAACCTACTATTGCCCGTACATCATTGCGAAATAGGCGAGAGTCTCCAGTTTTTTCCCACTTGCAGGCATCCTCTCCGCCCTTATACTCGTATAGCACGGTGGCCCATGGAGTTTATTTGGGCTCCGGGCGCACTCGTGGACCCGGTAGAAAATGAATAAGAACGATCGAACAAACCCGGACGCTCAGGGAAAGCCGGCCAAGCCCGCCCGACCCGAACCAGCACCATTGCGGGTGAGCGATCTGCGTGAACAGGACAGGATTGACTACGAACTCATGCAAGGTGTAGCTGCCAACTCAGAAGCCTCTGTCGCAGAACTCTACGACCGATTCGGATCGTTGGCTTTTCGTATGTCGCTGCAGTGCATGCCCACGCGGGCCGAAGCAGAAGACGCGGTTCAAGAAATCTTTGTTCGTTTGTGGAAGACCGCCGACCGCTACGACCCACGCAAAGCCGCGTTGGTGACTTGGGTCATGCTGCTCACCCGTCGGCATCTGGTCGACAAACTCCGTCGCAAGCGTGCACGGATCAAAACCGCGACCCTCGACGATTCGCTTGCTTCGGGCATCGGTGCCTGGAACGAATCGCAGGTCAGCAAGCGGATGGAACACGACGAGAACTTTGCAGGGCTCATCGAACGGATCGAGACCCTGCCCGAACTCCAGAAAACAGTCGTTATGCGGGCCTACCTCGGTGGGCAAACGCTGCGGCAGATCGGCGAGGAACTGAATATCCCGCTGGGAACAATCAAATCGGCACTCAGCCGAGCACTGGTCCGTTTGCGTGAACGAACCGGAGAGGAAGCAAAGCTATGAATACAGACAAACTCTTGGAAATGAACATGCTCTTTGCAGCAGGATTGCTCGACGATGCCGAGCGTGAAAGCTTCGAAGCCGCCTACGCCGACGCAACACCCGAGGTGCAAGCACACATACGCGACGAATCAAGGCGTATGGCCGACCTTGGTGATCTTGTACAAAGCGAATCCCCCCGCCCCGAACTCCGCGAGATCATCCTCGCTGCAGTCCGCGCCGCGATGCACGAAAAGGCCAACGACCAACGCATCGCCACCGAGCGCGCCATTGCCGGAACCATCACCGCCCACGGCGCCAACAGTGCACGCCCCAACTACACCCAGCCCAAACTCACCCGCAGCCCGCGCGTCCATCGCGTCTGGCGCGGAACATCCATCGGACTGGCCGCCGCGATCGTCGCGATGGTTGTGGTCTCGGTCAATGTCCAGCAGACCTACAACTCCGCCGGCAAGAACGCCTTCATCGCCAATCTCTATGACGGGTACGGCGGGCAGTTCCTCAACGACACCATGTTCAACCCAAACACCCAACGCGTCGTCCTCGCCACCAGCGGCAACGACTCGTCAATGATGGGCGCGTCGGTCTTCTCGAACCCAGATTGGGACTCGGCCCGGCTCATGGTGAAAAATATTCGCCCACAACAGGGCGATGAAGAGTACCGCCTCGTGGTGCTCGACGCCGAGGGCAACATTGTCCGCGAGGTGACGACCTTCACCTCCACGGGTGAGATCGAATCATTCGATATCCAGATCAACCTAAACACCGAGACCAGACTCGCAATCTACCAGGGTATGGCCGAGGATATCCTCAACGCCGAGCCGCTCATGACCACCGTTGATTCCGAGATGTAAACAAACCATCGAACCAAAAAAGAACCGGGCATGTGCCCGGTTCTTTTTCATATAGACTCTTGAAAACTCAGGTGCCCGGCATCTGCCATTGCGATTCATCGAGCAGCGGCTCGATCCGCGAGTCACGCTCGAAGCGTGACTTGGCCGCACTCAATCGCGACCATAAAATTCCACCGAACAGCAGTGTCGTCAGCATCGAACCACCAAAGACCATGCCCGCCATCTCGAGCCGTTTGTTATCGAGCGGCTCGGTGCCCACGACCACATCGCCGGGGATCATCGAGGTCGCACCGTCTGAACGACGAGCGCGAGCATTGTTGGCTGCACTCGAAAGCGCGACAGCAAAGGTTTCAAGCACACGCTTGCTCCGCTCGCTGCCCGCACCGCGGTACTCGAACTCCACCGTTCCCGGTGTCGCCGAAGAAACATCCAACGACCCACGCATGACATTGCGTAGCTCGCCGGGGATACCAAGCTTGGCGATCCCCCGTCGTTTCATCCGCTCAGCGGCGAACTCGATAAACTGTGGGTCCTCGGGGAGCGCTTCCATAAAGCCCCCCCATGATTCGAGGTCCGCATCGCTCAGTATCCGATCGCCGGCGTTGGCGACGATGGTCACCCTCGCCGCGTATTCACCTGGTGTGATCCGCCCGGATGCAAACCAGCTAATCGTCGCTAAAACAAACATCAAAAGCCCGAGCCCGGCCATCCCGAGGAACACGCCCGACCGGGTTTCACGCTTGGCATACTTCGCCTGCGCCTCGGCGACCGCCTCGTACGCCTCGGCCAACTCCGCCCGCTTGAGCAGCACCGATTCACACTGATCGTACCGATCACACAACGCATCAGTCGCCAGCCGGATCTTGTCCGAGTTGGCCTTGAGCACGGAGCGGAGCTTGCCGAGCCGCTGACGCCTCAACGCGTTCCACTCGTCGGCTTCAACGCCCTTGATCTCGTTCCGCTCGGTCTCCAGATCCTCGGTGAGTTGCTTGATGGTTGCACGCATTGATTTGGCTTGTTCTTCGATCGCTGCGAGTTTCTGCGTGGTTGCCTCGCCCTGCTTGCTCTGCTGGGCTGAATCAGCACGGAGTTTCTGGTACTTCGCGGCAACCTCTTCGAGTTGCGTGCTCAGCTTCTTGATCTGCACGCCTGATTTCTGCAGACGCTCTTGGATCTGACCAAACTCTTTCTGATCCAGATCGGCCCGCTTGCCCAGCTCACTCTTGGCCGCGTCGCGATCCTTGACCATCGCATCGAGCGAACTGCGCAGATCGCCTATCTGCTTGTCGAGCCCGGCGACCTTGGTCCGCTCGGCGGTCAGCTCCTCATCGGCGATCATCCCGACCTCAGAAATCTGGTCGCGCAACTCTTTGATCGTCGCGTTCGCCTTATCGAGCGCGCCGCTGGTCGGCGCATCGGCGAGCTGACCCTGAACCATTTTCAGGTCCTCGCCCAGGCGTTTGACCTCGGCGTTCGATGCGGCGATCTGCTCGCTGTACACCCCGGTTTGTTGCTTGGCGCCGTCAAGCTGCTCACGCAGTTCGCCGAGCTTTTCTTGCTCTATCTGCAGCGTTTTCTTGGCCCCGTTGCGGACCTCGCCAAGCTCCCAGCTCGCTTCTTCGAGCTGGACACGGAGCAACTCGGATTTCTCCTCTAACTCCTTGGCATCAGCGCCCGAATCGGCGAGCTGCTCGAGCTGCGCACGCAGCCCCTCGTTGACCTTCTGCTCACGCACCATGTGCTCTTTGGCCTGCGCGATCGCATTGGCGAGCGTCTGCTTGGTCTCGTTGAGTTCCGAATCCAGCGTCCCGGTTTGCTCGGCGAGTTCTTCGAGTGCCTTGGATCGGTTTTTCAGCTCGATCTCACGCCCGCGCAGCTTGCCCTCGGCGTGCTTGAGATCGTCCTTGACCACCACCAACTCACCGGCTGCGACTTCCTCGCGTGCGAGCTTCTCTATGGCCTGCTCTTCGATCGTGGCCAGTTCTTTTTTCTGGTTCGAGAGCCCCACCAACTGGTCATCAATCTCGACCAGCCGGGCCTGCACCTGTTCACGCCCCGATTCGACCTTGGTTTCTTTCTTCTCCAATGCCTCGGCCTGAACCGCGATCTTGGATTCCTGCTGCTCGAGCCCCTGGGCACGCTGAACCAGATTGCATTCACGCTGCTCAAAGTCCTGGCGCATCTCGGCCAGTTCGACCTCACGCGATCCCAACTCGGACTCACGCGATTCGAGTTCGTCAGCCAGATCTTCGATCGCCCGTCGGCGCTCGCTGAGATCACTCATCGCTTTGCGGTGCTCGGCGTGCGCAGTCCGCAGCGCACCAAGCTGCTGCTCGACCCCCTCGATCACACTGAGCACATCGTCCTCGCTCTTGGAGGGCTTGACCTCTGCATCACGGCGTGCATCCGCCGAGTTCGCTTTCGGGCGTGCCCGCCGTGCATCCTCGGTGTTGCCTTTGTTGTGTCGATTCATCGAGCTCTCCTCTCGCCACTGTCGGGCGGATCGCGGCATTCCCCGTAAAAATCAGGGAATCCACCTCCCTCGTCATCGGCATACTGACAAACTATCTCTATAGACTCACGTGTTGCACCACAACAACATGCCCGCCCCCCCCACAACGGGTCGGGCTGTACCGATTCCAACGCCTGACTCTGCATCACGATCTTGTCAATGGACCGATAGCACATACCCAAGGCTCGCTCGTCCACACAATCGCACGCGATCTTCGATCTTCTCATCGCTTTCCTTGCTCGAACGCTGATAGAGTCGACGATGCCCCAAATCACCATGAACGCTGCCGACTTGACCCTCACCATCGACCCCGATTCGGGCGCACGAATAACCGCCCTCACCCTCACCAACCCCGCAGACAACACCCAAACACCGCTCCTCCACCCCAGCGATGACCCCGGCGCGAGCTTTGCCATGGCCCCGTGGAGCGACCGGATCGCCGACGCCCGGTTCCGCTTTGATGGCGCCGAGCACCAACTCCGCGCCAACCATCCCGATGGCTCGTCCATCCACGGCATCGCCCGCGACCTGCCTTGGACCATCGCGGATCGCTCGCCGATCTCCGCACGACTCACCCTCGATTCACGCACAGTCCCCATTGATGCGGCCAGCAGATTCCCATTCGCCTTCGGGTGTGTCCAACGCTTCGAGCTGCACCCCGATGCGCTTACGATTGATCTCTCGGTGACGAATCTGGACACCAAGCCCTTCCCCGCCGGGTGCGGGCACCACCCCTACTTTCGCCGAACCCTGTTCCACGGTTCCGACCAACTCACCATCGCGGCACCCGTCACCGGGCAGTACCCCAGCACCCATCAGATCCCCACGGGCCCGCCCATTGACAACGAACTCTGCCAAACTCTCCGCGCGGGCAACTCGTTTATTGACACCGAGCACGACACCGTGTTCACCCGCGATGACGGGCCGATCACGCTGCACTGGAACAAGAGCAACATCACCGTCGAGATCGAATGTTCCCAATCACTCGGGCACCTCGTGCTGTTTACCCCGCTTGCTGCCCCGTTTGTGTGCGTCGAGCCCACCACCATCGCCAACAACGGGTTCAACGCCGACGATCCGTCCAAGGCGGGCGTGCAAACTCTGCAACCGGGCGAAACGCTCGACACACGGATGACCCTAAAAATAAAGCGGTAAAAGAAAGATCCATCGAAGGATCTACTTCTCGATATCGAGCATCTTGAACATGTCGGCCTGCTTGTCGGCAAGGTAGCTCGACCGCACCAAAGGCCCGCTCATCACGACCTTCCACCCCATCTGCATGCCCACCGTTTCGTACTCGGCGAACTCATCAGGATGCACCCAACGATCAATCGGCAGGTGGTTGCGCGTCGGCTGGAGGTACTGCCCGACGGTCATGATGTCGCACGGATCACCACGCGAAGAATCGTTGCGATCACGCGGGCCGTCGTGCAGACTCGTCTTGGTGATCATGTCGGAGAATAACTCGAACACCTCTTCTTTGCGTTCGCCGATCCCGACCATCACCGAGGTCTTGGCAACCCCGCCTTGGGCCTTGACCCTGCGGAGCAACTCGATGGTGCGTTCGTACTGGGCGCTTGGGCGCACCGCGGGGTGGCACCGTTTCACGGTCTCGATGTTGTGCGCAAGAATATTGGGTTTGGCGTCGATGACCATCTGCAGCGCGGCTTCGTCGCCACGAAAATCACCGACCAGCACCTCGATGGACATCTCTGGGCACGCTTCGCGGACACGCATGATCGTCTCGGCCCAGATCCCCGCGCCGCCATCGCTGAGGTCGTCGCGGTCCACCGAGGTGATCACGATGTGCTTGAGCCCCAGCCCGCTGAGTGATTGGGCAACCCGGCGAGGCTCGTCCTTATCGACCGCGTCGGGTCGCCCGGTTTTGACATTGCAGAACCCACAGTTGCGGGTGCAGGTGTCGCCGAGGATCATGATGGTGGCGACGCCTCGCTCCCAGCACTCGCCCATATTTGGGCAACCGGCTTCTTCGCAGACCGTGTGGAGGTTGTTGGATTGGATATTGGCGCGTGTTTTGTCGAATGCTTTGCCGCCGGGCATCTTGGCCTTGAGCCAGGCAGGCTTGCGCTTGACCGAAAGATGGTGCACCGCATCATCCTGGTTGTTGAGGATCATATCGTTGAGCGAGAAACCTGGACGAAGGGTGCGGATGGGGTCGCCGCCGAGCGGGCGAGGGTGACGAGCGAGCGTCCGGGCCAATCCCTGCTCAGAGATTGGTGCCCGAGATTGCCCATTGGAACGGGAAGATCCGCCGTCGTGGCTGGAAGCAGAACTGGATGTTGTGTCCTCATTTTTCATTCAGAACAACTCTAGGTCGATGATCGCCCAAACTCCCACATCATGTTCATCGGACATCTCTTGGAAGCAATCGAACCCGGCCCTCTTTGGGCGCGTACTAAAGACCACCTCCCCTGCTTTCTCTTGGGGAGGCACAAAAGTGCAGATTCCCGGACCATCTGATGGAAAATCAGTGCTCAGAATCAACAAATGGGGCTCGCCCGGTCGATGGAAGAGGCACAACGGGGCGCACTCGCACGGGCAGTGTGCGCTACACTAGAACGATTGGGCACACCGCCCAAGCCGGGCCCATAAGGGGCGGAACATCCATCTATGGATGTGATGAAAGAGAAGAGCAGGAGTTACCCAGTGCGCCACAACGCGATTGAACAAATCAGATCCATCTCCCTCGGCTCGCTCCCCGCCCTCGGCGCGTGCGCCTTGGCAGCAACCCTGCTCACCGGGTGCAACTACGATTCGTACATGGACCCCTCGATCGTTGGGCGGTGGGAGCACACCCCGACCCGCGTGCCCATCCTCGAAAACCTCGCTGCGATCGAGGATGTCAGCGAGCAATGGGTCGAGAAAACCAGCATTACTCCCCAAGATCTCATCCCCGAGACCTCTGTCTACCGCATCGGGCCCGGCGACTTTCTTGACCTGACCATCTGGGACCTGATCACCCGTGGGCAGGCACAGAACATCCCACGATCGGTTGACCAGAACGGGTACATCGAGATCCCACAACTCGGGCGTGTGTTCGTAACCGGACTGACCGAGACCCAGGTTGCCGGTGCGATCGCGGCCAAGATGGAAGACATCGTGAACGACCCGCTCGTGTCGGTTAATGTCCAACTTCGGCGTCAACAGAACTTCACCCTGATGGGGTCGGTCTCCGACTCCGGGCAGTACCCCATCCCCAGTGCGGATTTCAGACTTCTCGAAGCGCTCAACTCCGCCGGCGGGTTCTCCGAGTTTGCTGACGAGATCCTCGTTATCCGCCAGGTCCCCCTCTCGGACGCTGCTGACTTTGTCGCTCC
>JAESUL010000218.1 GCA_016763115.1 Phycisphaerales bacterium
CTCGGCGCACAACGCGCCATGGTCGTCCACGCCCACGACGGGCTCGATGAACTCACCCTCACCGCCAAGACCCGCGTTGTCCACATCCATAATGGCCAACCCCGCGAAGAAACCGTCGATCCCCAATCGCTCGGGCTTCGGGCGTGCTCGATCGAGGATCTGCAAGCGACCGATGTCGAGCACGCCGCCACGATTTTGCACGATGTCTTTGCCGCAAAGGACACCGTGCATACAGACATGGTCATCTTGACCACCGCCGGCGCGTTGATCGTTGCAGGCGTGTGCGATTCGTTCGCCCAAGGCATACAAATCGCCCGCGACACAATCGTGTCCGGGCGAGCGATGCAGACGCTTGATTCATTGATCACAGCATCAAACGGCTAATCAGTTCTGGTGGTCATGATCGACGGCTTCATGCTCGCGCTGCCCGTCTTGGGATGCAAAGTTATTGGCTGTCAGCACCTTGATGATTCCTACCGAGGTGTCGTGATCGATTGGCGATTGCGACCAGTAGAGTTGATCGGTCACCATCACCGCGATGTAATCATCTGGATTATCCGGGTTGTACGCCAACCACAGTACCCCGTCGTACGGGTTCTCAACAATCCATCCTCGGAGACGCTTGACGAACTCGGGCGCGTCAAGCGGGAGTGCCCCAACTTCGTGACGAAGATCCGCCAAAATATTGACGATGCCCTCGTCGCTCGTGTTGACCAGATCGCCCTTGAGTTCAAGCCCGTGGCTGCGAAGATCCGAAAAACCAATCTGCAACCCCGCAGCATCCTCAACCGGCAACGGCGAGTGCAGATCACTCACCACCAGCAACGAAGCATCAACCATCAAGTTTTCATCGACTTCACTCCACGAAGGGAACGCCGGCGTATCGGGAGTCGAGGGGATCTCGATACCCGTCCAGGCTTCCGTCATGCCATCGTTATGAAACACATTGGTTGTCATCGCGAGCGCGAGAATAATCCCGAACCCGATCACGAGCGCGATCGCGATCGCGATCAACCCCACAAACACACCAAAGATCGTCGGCCCGTTGGAATATGATCCACCACGCCCACCACCCCCGCCGCGACCACCACGATTCGCCTTCATCCGCTGCTGCGCACGCCCACGCATCTGCTGCGCCCGTTTGCGTGCAGCCTTGATCTGCTGCTTGGCAGGCTTACGGTCATCAACCGCGCGAAGAGCCTTTGCACGCCCCGCGTACAACGGCACCTCAAGTTGGTCCGGAGCCTGCGGCGCCAGAGCTACGCCATCAACCACACGGTACTTCCCGCTCCACCATCCATGCACCTGGGCATTGGGACGCCCGACGCGCCCGCCCACAGGATCTGGGTTCATCGGGTTGTTCGCTGGCGGCACGGGCGAACCTGCACGCTGCGGAGCGTACCCGGCCTTTGGCGCCGACGAATCCGCACCGAACGCGTACGCCGGCATCTCTTCAATCACGGGCTGCTGGGCAGCCGCCGCAACATCGCCCGCCGAAACACTCGGCAAATCCGCCGGCTTGACCGCGTACGCATCTTCCGCGTCCAGCACCACCTGCACATCAGCAAGCATCGCCGCTGCGCTTGGGTATCGACGGTCATACTCGGCCATCGACCGACGCACGATCCACCGCACCGCATCGGGGCAGTTCTTGGTGATCTGGCTCAGCCCGCCGTGCGCGGGGAACGAGTTCTCGATCATCGAGAACAGCACCGCACCGGCGCCGTAGACATCAAACTTGGACCCATCAATCTGGTGCACCTTCACACCACGCAACGCCTGGCGGACGAGTTCGGGATCACGAAAATACTCCGTACCATGCGTCGTCAGCGTCATCGCCGACCGCAAGGGCGTCACCAACCCAAAGTCCACCAAGTGCGCCTGCGCACTGTCATCACGCCCATCGACAATAATATTGTCGGGCTTGACATCTTTGTGCCACAACCCAGCACCGTGGTACGCGTTGAGCGCAATGAGCAGATCCCGCGTGTACCCGACCGCCGAACGCATATGCCGCTGATCGAGCCCATCGGAACTGCTCAAGGCGTGCAGGTTCTGCGTCACCGCAGCCAATGATTCGCCCGGAACATACCGCATCACATAATAAAACCGCTCAGGCGTCATCTCGTGCTCGATCACCAACCCGAGGGATCGCGCCGCATCAAGAGCACGGCTCTCGCGCACGATCTGAGGCAGACTCGACCCGTCCTGCAATGAGAACGACTTGATCACGACCTGGTCAACATTCTCCAGGTTCCGCTTGGCGAACACCGCCATCTTGATCTCATCGGGCTCGGCGATGTACAGCTTGCCGCCCGACCCGCCGCCCTTGAGCGAACCAACAATCGTGTACCCATCAAACTTGCCAACCCGGCGTGGCGGCTTGTCCTTGCCGGGCGCAGCCGCCATCGCATCGGGGATCCGATGCTCAACACCCTCGAGCGCACCGGACACCCCGAACAATCGTGCGGGGTTCCCGACGAATAATCGGTACACACACTGCCCACCGGCCTTGCACTCATCGCTGAACGCACCGGCGTAATGCTTGGACGCCGACCATCGACCGATGACAATGCTCAAAAGCACCATGGGCGAAAAAATCACCGCTGCCAAGATCGCACCGATCAATCGGAGGAGATCCGAGGTGGTCTCGCCGATGTACCGGAAGATATTGCCGGTGATCCGGAAGGTCAACTTGAACACAACCCCGATCAGCATCACCAGAAGAGTGACCCCGAAGGTTGCCCCAAGGATAATGGCCAATATCTTAAAAAGCGTGAATAGTCCATCGCCCATCATCAAACCCCTTCATTGAGCCATTCAGCCGAGCAGGTTCCGCTCGTCCTCAGCCCGAAGTTCCATCTGCCGGTGGTAGATCTCCCCGATCGCGTCATCAAACATGACATCGGCGGTCTTGGTCGATGCTCCGGCCGGCTCGACAACACCTGTATTGGGATCTTCGACCAATCCATTTCGGTCCGCCTCATCCAACTCTTCCTTTGTGAACGAGTAGGTCGAAATAACCTCGCGGAGCTTGATCCGCAGCAACTCGCGGACCTTGGCAAGCTTTCGGCTCACCGTAGGCTCGCTCACCGCGATCGCCAACGCGACCTCCTTGCCGCTCTGCCCATCGAGAACCCGCATCCGATAGATCGTAAAGTCCGTAAAATCGGTCTCCCGCTCGACCATCCTGATCGCCGCCGCCACCTTCGCCCGGAACACCGACGCCTCATACGCATCATCAACCCCGGTCGCTGCATCGGCTTTCATCCATGTTTCATCGAACGAGGCGTTCGCCTTGCCCCCGCCGCGTTTGAGCGCCATCCGTCGATCAATCTCATCGCCCAAAACATGCTTAGCAATCGCCAAGAGCCAGGTGCTAAACCGTGCCCCGCGAGCAGGGTCATAGCGTTCGATGGAGTTGGAGAGTGCAGCGAGTGTCTCTTGCGAAAGGTCCCGAACGGTTTCCACACCGATGCGTCCGCGTCCCCATTTGGAGAGCTGGATGCGGATGACGGGGCCAAAGGTTTCCCAGAGCTCGAACCATGCCGCCTCGTCGTTTGCACGAAGCCGGGCGATAAAACTGGTCGTCATATTGGTGAGCATGCAGAGACCCTTTGTATACCCGCACCATCGCGGGAGTTCATGTATGGGTTATCAGGTGGATGCGTTTCACCCCAATCCCTTTGCTAAGGATACCACCCACACCCCCCACC
>JAESUL010000018.1 GCA_016763115.1 Phycisphaerales bacterium
CATCGCCGATCGTTTGTCCACCTCGCCCAACCCTCGGATGCGGCGCGCACAAGCCAGCAACTCGGTAAGTTCTTCACGCCGGGCCGACTGCTCGACCGCTGCGATCATCTCCAACCCATGATGACCAAACACCCAGACCCCCACCCATCCTCTCCGAACAGATGGCGTAAAAACCAACGCACAGTACCCGTCGAGTGATCGCGCGTGCTCTACCCGCTCGATGGCAATCGCTGAGGCTGCATCGAGCACCCCCTTGTGCTCCCCAGCACCCTCAAAGTCCATCGCGCCCGAAGCCTTGGTAATCGCCCGTTGACAACGATCAATGCCCGCCCGAATCCCGCTGCCGACAAACTCGACCGATTGCGCGAACCGTTCACCAAACGCCTCGATGGATTCGGACCCATCGCACGCTGCGGGGCACTTGCCCATGTCTTTGTACGCGCAGGGCTTGCCATGGGGCGCCAACGCGAGTTCCTTGGGGTACCTGCACAATGAAAACGCATCATCCATCGCAGCACAGATCGAATCGGCGTCGCTCTTTCGCGCGATCGGCCCCACGCACCGCATCTGGATCTCGGGATCGCGTGCCTCCAGCCGATCTGAATCGACTACACCCCACCGCATCGGATCATCAAACGGGCACACAAAGTACACCATCGCACGCTCGCCAAGATCAGCATACAAATCCGCCGAGTGCTCGCCTGCGAGCCTGGCGAGCACCCACTGGGTTTCGAGCCCGATCCCGGTTCGGTAGGCGCGGATGGACCTGGTCACCGCGTGAAGATCAACTCGTGGGCTGATCGCGTGATCGCGATGCCCGAGCCGATCACCCACGAATGTACGCATGTCCGAGGCTGCACTCACCAAGATGCTCTGCCCACCATCGGCAAGGAACACGAGCACGCCCGGCGATGCGGGTACAAAAGAAGACGCGCCGATCGGCGCGTCTTGCTGCTCATTGGAAACTTCGATGTATGGAGCGTGCAGCGTGTGCATTTCTTGCTCGACGGCTACGAGATCTTCATGCCGGTAATCGTGGCCTCGAAGCACAGGTTCCCGTCAACGACCCCCTGAACCGCGCTGGTAAACCTGCGCTTGGAAATCTTGACCCCCTTGCACACGAGCAAGAGGTCATCGCCTACGGTGACCGAACGCCGGAACACTGCACTCTCGATGCGAAGGAATGCTGCTGTGGAGATCGCCCCGTTGAGTTCGTTAAACAAGTAGCACGCCAGCTGCGCCCCCGCCTCGATCATCAGCACGCCGGGGAACATTGGCTGACCGGGGAAATGCCCCCGGACCCAGAACTCGTCATCACGAACATGCTTGACCGCGACGCCCGAACTGGCCTCGAGATCCGCCCAGATCACCCGATCGAGCAGCGCCATCTCGTGACGATGCGGGAACATCTTGAAGATGGATTCCTGGGTTGCGTAGGTCGCATCCAGATCGATCTCGTTGAGATCAACGAGAAACGATTTTTCTGCACCAATGCTCTTGGGATTGGATGAATCTTCGGTTGTATTGGTCGCCGCGGACATGGGTGCGCTCCGTTGGTCGGAATCCAGACTTACCTATGGCGGGTTAGTCCCGTGATCCGAGCATCTCTTTGCGGATTCCCTGGGCGACATTTTTGACATCCTGCATGGTCTTGCGGACACGGGTGCCCGCCGCCTTGTTGCCGCCCTTGGCCTTGTTGTAATCCTCACGGCAAGACTCGACCAACTGCTGCATTTTTTCGAGCATATCCATTGCGTACCTCTTTCCAAGAATACCGATTTAATCGGCTTGGGTTCTTCCTCATGGCTACAGGGAACCACCCCCACAGCAACTGAGCCCTATTCTACCCGATCACAGAGGGTAAAAGCCGATCCAGCACCTCTATTGCCCCATTCAGGTACGAAGGATCACCTTCTGTTCGTAAAAAGGCCGGTGAAGAGGCTGCCATCAGCACCCTGCGTACATCCGCAAGGGCCAAATCATCGTCCCCAACCGGCAATCCGATGGCCTGACGGGTCGATGCCAAGGTCCCCAACGGGTCCATCCCGAACAACCCATCTTCTTGCCCCCAGAACAACCGCTCGAGGTACAACGCATCCTCGATCCAGCACCCCGGGCCCACCATCGCCAGGTCAATCAGCACACATCGACCCCGTGACCCGGACTCACCGCCCAGCCGACGCATGACATTGCGGGCGTGCAGATCGTGATGGCACCATGTATTCATTGGGCGCCCGCGCCAACGCGCAACGAGCCCGTCAAGATCCTGCTGGGTCCGTTCGAGCAGGCCCACCCACCGGGCTTCGTGGTCGATCTCGTGCTTGCGGACCGAGACCAGCCCTTTTTCAATCAGCCCCGCCCAATCGTGGGTAGTGTGCTCTTTGGATGCGTCGATGACCGATTCTTCGAGGATGGCTGCCGATTGAA
The DNA here is from genome assembly GCA_016763115.1 of Phycisphaerales bacterium. Classification (GTDB taxonomy): domain Bacteria; phylum Planctomycetota; class Phycisphaerae; order Phycisphaerales; family UBA1924; genus UBA1924. The sequence continues at coordinate 2,428 of JAESUL010000018.1, forward strand.
ACTCTGCAGCCGTCTCGAAGAGCTCCCACATCACGCCCTCGTTCATCTCTGATGCGATCGGCGGGTTGCGGAGTTTCTCGATGATGACCCAGGCGAGGTCGTAATCGCCCAGGTCATACCCCGCTGCGAGCACCCTTGGCGTGGGCAACGCCAGCGATTCGGGCGAATCCCAATCGCGTGGATCAACAAGCCCGAGGCGTTTGGTCCAGTGGTATTCGCGGTGCCCAACGGGCAGTTTGACCACGCAGGGGATCTCTCGCCCGTCGGGGAATGTCCATGTCGAGAACCCGGTGCCCGCGCCGCTGTGCTGCCAGGTGGCGCGGAACCAGTTGATGTTCCCGAGCCGATGCCTGCAGGTTGCCTGCAGCAACGGGGCCAATGAGTTTGCGAGCGACTGTCCGTCGGGCATTGGAACCTTCCGAAGAAAATACACACTTCAGTGCCCGATTCTATCAGCAATCACCCGCCGAATCACGCGCATCACGCACCGATCGACACAACGCTTCAATCTGGAAGGGTGACAACTGGTCGATGCGGTCATCTGGGGTCACCGACGCGGGGTAGGCATCAAAGCCGGGCACTAATTTTTTGAGACCAGATGAGATTTTTTTTCTTCTGGACATAAAAAAGTGCTGCGACATGTCGGCAAACTCGGGCCACCATCGCGGATCATCGCCCGCGATCGGCGTGCTGCTGCGCGTCCACCCGAGCCTCCGGGAGGTACTCCGAGTAGAACACCTCCGCTGACATGTCGACCCACAGCTCGGTCTCGTCGCTGGTCAAC
>JAESUL010000219.1 GCA_016763115.1 Phycisphaerales bacterium
CAGTTTTTATTACCGCCAAGAGACCGGGTTATTCCAGAGGGCCAAACCCCAGGTGAACCTAAGAAGCTTGATTTAGAGGATGCTGAGCGATTGCGTGAAAAGCGGGCAAAAAAGGCAGCAGAACGAGAGCCCTTGGCAGGGCGTCGCTCGGGGAAGAGTGTTGATCCATGGGGCAATTGGAAAAATAAAACCTAAGGAGCCTCGAATTAAATAGAGGCCTAACAATACAAACTACGCGCTCCATTTCGTTGGCCCTACTCACAGTCAGAGTTTCGTCACTTGATGGCTGCTCTTTAGCGTTGGGGTGCTAGAGTTCCGATCGTCCAGCACCGACGAGCCCGCCAACACCAAGGACCTCGCCGGGGTGCAGATCCAGTGAGATGTCGAACAGTTTTCCCGGCGAACACAACGAACGAACGCTGAGCCTCGGCTCGGTACTGGGTCGATGGTGCGGATGTTCGGGGCCGTTAACCATCTCCTCGATCGCGATGCGGATAGGGTTCTTCTTCGATTTGGAGTTGACCGCCTCGATGCGACGACCGATCATCTGTTCGACAAGGGTCGGCTCATCGATGTCGGCAACCACATTGGTCGCTACAAATAGGCCATCGCGGAGCACGCTGACACGATCACAGCAGGTAAAAATCTCGCTCATCCGATGCGAAACATAGATGATGCACAGCCCATCATCGGCGAGTTTGCGGGTGATATCCATCAGCGTGGTCGCTTCGGAGATCGAGAGTGAACTGGTGGGTTCATCAAAGACGATGACCTTGGCGGCAGTTGAACCATCGTCGGCGAGATCAAGCGAGGCAGCGATCTGGCAGATCTGGCGTCGCCCAGGGCTGAGAAATCCGAGCGGTTTGAGGACATCAATCGATGGGTCGAGTTGATGCACGAGCGATTCTGCTCGCCTGCTCATCTCTGCAAAGTCGACCACGCCTCGGCGTGTCGGCATGTCGTGCAGACTGAGATTCTCGGCGACCGTCAGGTTCGGGCACTGGGCCAGTTCCTGATGCACGATGCGGATACCCGCGTGGAAAGCCGCATCCAACGAGCCCGCTCTGAGAGGCTTGCCCAGCAAGGTGATGGTGCCCGTGTCTTGTTTGTGCAAACCGGCGATGACCTTGCCGAGTGTGGATTTGCCCGCACCATTCTCGCCCATCAAAGCATGAACCTCGCCCGCGCGAAACGAAACGGACACATCGCTCAGCGCCTGGGTTTGCCCGAAACGCTTCGAGATATTCTCGGCAACAAGCACGGGATCAGCGGTCGGTTTGGGCATCGGATTCGAAGGTTCCTTGAGTTTGCTTACGGGGCTTCGTCGGTGCCGAGCCATTTGGCCCATTGCTTGGCGTATTCTTCGGCATGTTCGGAGGTGACGATGTCAAAGTCGGCAAAGATCATGTCAGACGCCGGCGAACGATCAAAGTTGAGTTTGTCAACGATCATCTCGACCGATTTTTCACCCCACCCATAGTACGGCTGCCCAACAAGCACCTGCACCTGCCCCTTCATCGCGTATTGGAGAGGGAGCGGGAGCGGGTCCATCGAGACGATCTTTGCATTCTCGTAGATTCCATCAAGTGCGTTGTCGGTATACAGCGGCCAGCCACCGACAAGCGCCCATCCGGTGATGTCCGGGTTGGCGATCTGGACCTGCTGCATTTTGGCAACCGCTTCGGTCGCGGTCTCGGGCATGAACGAGTAGACCTGCTTGATGGTGATGCCATCGTGGTTGTCTGCTTCTTCTTGCACACCCTTGACGCGTGCGTTGAGGTTAGTTGCTGCGGGGTTGCCGGTCAGGACGGCGACGACGCCGTTGCCGTCAAGTTGCAATGCGAGTTGGCGCATGACTTCTTTGCCGGCTTCTTTGTCGTCTACGCCGTAGTACGCCATGCGCCCAGATTCAGGGGCGTCGGAATCGAAGGTCACCACAACAACACCCTTGTTGACGGCATCTCTGAGCACGCCGTTGAGGGTGTTGGCATCGGTGACCGAGATGGCGATACCGTCGATACCCGAGGCAACGAGTTGCTCGACATACTGGGCTTGGAGTTGGGCGTCCTCTTGGGGAGGGGTCTGCCATTGGATATTGATAGTCACGCCGTCGAGTGTCTCGGTGAGCCGTTTGCCGGCATCCATCGCGCCGGTTTTGGCTGCGAGGAAAACGGGGTTGGAGTTGCTCTTGGCGATCACGGCGATGTTGAAGGTGGTTTCGGCTGTGGATGAGGACGCCGAGGTACTGTCCGCGGGATCTGCTGATTTCGAGCACCCAACAAGAATGGTGGAGCCAAGCAGCGCGATCGATGCGGGAAGAAGGATGAGGTTGGTCAGTTTCATGGGAAGATTCTCCTGTGCCCAGTGAGTTGTACGGTTGAATTGCTACCCACGCCGAGTGGCGAGGCGTTGCTTTGATTGGTCGATGACCACCGCGAGTATAATCGCAGCACCCATCACGATCTGGTTGACGCTCGGATCAACACCAAGATTGACCATGGCGTTGTTGATGAGTTGGATAATAATGGCGCCGAGGACGGCCCCAAAGACCGTCCCGCGTCCGCCCATGAGTGAGGCGCCGCCGATCACGGTTGCCGCGATGACCTGCAGTTCGTACGCATTGCCCGCGTTGGTTTCCGCCGAGCCGAGGTACCCGATGTACAACGCGGCGCTGAGCCCCGCCAGTGCACCGGTGATGGTGTACACCAGAATCTTGACACGCCCGACCGGGATGCCGGCGTACTTGGCGGCCGTCTCGTTGCCACCGATGGCAAGAATCCGTCGCCCAAACACCGTCCGCGTAAGCACGAACCATCCCGCAATCGCAACCAAGATCATAAATATGATCGGGACGGGGTAGACACCAAAGAACTCGCGCTTGACGAATCCTGTCGTGAATGAACTCGAGAGATTCCCGATTGATTGCTTGTCGAACACCGCCTGCGAGGTGTACACAGTCAGCCCGCGGAGGGTCGCCATCATGCCCAGTGTGATGACGAACGGGTGAACGCCGAATCCGACGGTCATCGCCCCGTTTGCAAACCCGCACAGCGCACCGGCAAGGACGCACACGCCCAGCCCGATCGGGATCGAGAGCATCCATGACGCTTCGGTGCCCAATGTGTTGAGTGCCATCGCGCCGAGGATGGCGCAGAATCCATAGATTGAACCTACCGACAGGTCGATGCCCGCAAGGATAATGACGCCGGTCATCCCAACCGCCATGATCGCAAAGAAACTCGCGTTCTTGACGACCAGCACAAGATTGTCTTTGTTGAGGAACGGGTTTTTGGAAGACAGGGTATAGAGGGTGTGGGTCTGCGAATCGTACCGGTCGATGCTCGCCGATGGATATTCGATGGTCTGTCCATCGGTGGTCACGCGGAAAACCAAGATCTCGTTGCGTCCGAGTACACCATTCCCATGCTCGATCCCATCGGCATCGAGGAACCGAACCGTCGTGGTTTCAGAGAGGGCCATCGGTGTCTTGGCCTTGACCGGAAAAATGACGCCGTAGATGGTCATCGCGGCCATGAGCAGAAGAATGACAAGCACCAATCCAGATTCTTGGTGGGCGAAGAGGCGTGTAAATACCGTTCCGCGTCTGCTGGTCTGGTGCGCGGGTTTGCGAGCGAGAGCGGGCTGGTCGGTCACTGGCGTGGTCCCCGGGTCATGCGAGAATAATCAGAGCAGGACAGATCAAATCGAGCGATGATTATCTTAGTCCATCGTACGCACGAAGCGATCGGTACCGGGGACAACGAGGTTGATTGATTTGGATTCCATGCGTGCAAGCCTGCGACCCTCGGCGTTCATATAAGTTGCCCTTGGATTGGCAAAGAATGTACGCTGTGGGTTTTGGGCAATGAACTCGGCGTGCCCATCGGCGAAGGCGAAGTACCCGCCGCCGTCGCCATGGTTGTCCGCATCAGCGTATCCTGTCGCGGGATTGAATCCGATCTCGTCAAGAAGTGATTGAGGCTGCTGCCCGGGGGAGTTGCTCCACCATCGGTACCCGCCCCAGAATGCCTGGGTCGCCAAGTCAAAGTCATTGGTTTCATCGCCCCAGATGACGGGCGGATGGAGGATACGAGCATCGTCGGACTTGAGCCCCGCGATGTAAAGGTAGCTGATGTTGTACGAGATAACATCCGTGGGATCACTCGGTGGTTCGGGGGTTTTGAACACATTGTTCCCGCCCGGTTGGTACTTCAGATCCCACGGGCTCGGTTGAGGCCAACCGTAGTACACATCTTCCGTATCACGCGGGCAATAGAGCGACTCGAACCCTTCCATGTACGAAGCCATGATCGGGTCGTTGCTCCTGTTTGGGTAGTACCCGATCCCATTGTTGGGAAGACCGGGGAATGACGAGCCGAAGTAGCCGTTGTCACCATTGGGAGCAAAGCCATCCCACTCGGCATCACCGATCTGGGTCAGGCTAAAGAGCCCGGCAACCCCGCCGAACATGCCCTGGTTGTCGATGACCGATCCGCGGCTTGGTCTGGGAACATTCCTGGCGATTCCCGCCGGGAGTACCGGGAACCAACCCTCATAATCGGCAGAATAAATCGACATCGCGGTGCCCATCCCTCGGGCGTTCGATGAGCACAGCAGGTCCTTGGCCGTAAGTTTGGCCTTGGAGAGCGCGGGCAGCAAGATCCCGATGAGCAACGCGATGATGGCGATCACCACCAGCAACTCAATCAGCGTGAACCCTCGGGTAATGGGGCCTGGTCGATGCGATTTTTTATTCATCATGGTGTCCTTACTCTTCCCGCGAGAACATTTGGCAGTATCCTTGGTGGCGTCACTCATCGAGCAACCCGCTCATCCAAGTCTACAGGAGAATGCCCTTGCTAGTCAACCGAATGTACTTTCGTTACGGAAAAACTGTCATTCTTTCCGTGTGCCTCGGATCCTGCTTTGCAATCGGGCAACCTGATTCTTTGCACCAGGCCCCGTCAAAATCCGAACATAAACAAGAATTTGCAGATACGCCCTCGTGGGCAAAGGGTATGGTCTGGTACCAAGTCTTCCCAGAGCGGTTCAGAAATGGGAATCCGTCCAACGATCCGGCAGGGTGGGATCTGTTCACCGCCCAGTGGGATCAGGGTTTCGATGAGGTCACCGTCGATGAAGTTGAAGCCATGTGGATTCGTGAACAGATCAACCCGCGCCGGTTCGGATCAGACCCAAGCCGACCCGGAGGCGTCGCGCAGAACCTCATCTACGCACGGCGCTACGGCGGCGACCTCCAAGGGGTCTACGAGAAACTCGATCAACTCGTGGATCTGGGCGTGACCGGGGTGTACCTGTGCCCGGTTTTTTCATCGCGATCTTTGCACAAGTACGACGCTTGGGACCACCGACATATCGACCCAACCCTCGGGCATCCCGGTGAATACGCCGACCCCGGACCGATTGATCTTGTGCTCGACCAAGCCGAGGACCCGTTCGATGAGACAACCTGGTCGTGGACACCGGCGGATAGGTGTTCGTTGATGTGTTTTTACCCAAGGCCAAGTCGCTCGGATTGCGTGTCATCTTTGACGGGGTCTGGAACCATGTCGGACTCGGGCATTGGGCATTCGCTGATGTGAAAAAGAACGGGAGCGCATCACGGTATGCGTCATGGTTCGATGTTCGGTTTGATGAGGACGGGCAGTTGATTGGCTGGAAGAGTTGGGATGGACAAAACGGGCATCTGCCTGTTTTTAAGCAGATTCGTGGCGATTTAGCCCCAGGACCCAAGGCACACATCATGGCGGTGACACGCCGATGGATGGACCCAAACAACGACGGAGACCCCAGCGACGGCATCGATGGTTGGAGGCTCGATGTCGCCAACGAGATGGGGCGACCGTTCTGGAAAGACTGGCGTCTCCAGGTCCGAACGGTCAACGACGAGGCGCTGATCATCGGGGAGCTCTGGTTCGATGGTGAAGACTACTTTGATGGCACCGCCTTTGATGGACAGATGAACTACCCGATCGCCTTTGCGCTTTCAGATTGGTTGTCCATCGGCGGCGATGTTGTCCATGACGGGCGTGTGCTTGCTGCACGGGCCAAGGCGGTGTTTCATCATGGTCTGAACCACGATCTTGTCCAGCTCAATCTGATGACCTCGCATGATACCGAACGCCTCGCATCGATGATGATCAACGACTTCCCGCGCGGGTACGATCAAGGTGCCAAGCGATGGGGGAGTGAACCAAAGTACGATGCGGGGGTGGCTGATGCAGACGCCAGAGAGCGTGGGCTGATGGCGTATGCTGCGCTCGTGGCGATGCCCGGCTCGCCCATGATCTACAACGGCGACGGGTACGCCATGCCCGGTGCCGACGACCCCGATAACAGAGCCCCAATCCCATGGGATTCACTCTCCAAAGAACAGATTTCATTCCAGCAATCGGTGCGATGGATTCTGAGATTACGATCAGATCCGGTGATCGGAGAGGCTCTTCGGCTTGGTGTAGCCGACTTTAGCTCGGACAGTTCAGGACGGGGCCTGATTGTTCGGCGTGTGCTTGGGGCTCGGGTGGTTGAAATCTCGATCGGAGCCGAAGGACCTCGCGAGGAAGGAAAACCATTCACAGTGCCCCCAGAACTGGCATCTTGGCTCGAAATTCGGGTTATGCAAGAGCCCTAAGCTGATTGCAGGGAGTGTGTTGGGTGATTGGTCAGAGAAAAAAACCCCATTGGGTGAGGATTCTCGGCATTTTAGACTCGCATTACGAAACAAGTTTCGTTATCATTCGGCGATCGGGGTTCGCGAGGATTTGCGGGCCGCCGTTTGATGTCATTCCACACCTCGAGAACCCGTCGGTCCAGAGATCTGGCTTTCGGGAGGAGAAGAACTCATGAGAACGCAGAAATACATATGTGCGGGTCTGCTCGCTTCCATGGCGGGGCTTGCCTTCGCCCAACCAACGATCGATGGCGTCTATGACGCGGGGACCGAAGGGGCCTTGTACTCAGATGTGATCTGGTTCCAGACCGTCCCAACCGGGTTCGGCGACAACCAGACCGGTGACCAACTCGGCGGCGCTATCGGCAATCCCGCTGATGTCACCACTGGTACCGAGATCAGTATCCCACTGAGCGCACTCGGGAATCCGACCAGTTTCCGTATTGCTGGATGGATCAACTCGGGTGATCGCGGATTCATCTCCAACCAGATCCTCCATGATGGAACGCTCCCCGCCGACACCAACAACATCGGTGGCACTCCCGATTGGGACACCGATGTACGCTTCCCGGGCAGCGAGTTTGTCACGGTCGCCAGCTTCGCGTCCGGCACTCCCGTCGTAGACGGCACCCTTGATGCAGCCTACGGGGCATCGCACTTCACCCAGACCAACTTCACCGGTTTCGGTGACAACGGTGACGCCACGGACCAGGGCGGCGGCGGGTCCGAAATTGACGGATTGTTCATCGCAGCGGACGCGACCAACCTCTACATCTTTATCGCAGGCAATATTGAAGCCAACGGCAACGGGCTCGATCTCTACATTGATACCGACAACGGGGCAACCGGTGCATCGGCGTTGGGTGCCGGGACAGGCTCGGGTGATTTCATCATCAACGGGCAGTCGGGCATGGTCTTTGATACCGGATTCGCACCAAACTATGTGCTCAGCGTCGATTCCGAGTTCGTTGATCCGGATCGGTTCCCGCGTGCCTACTTTGGCTCGTTCACCGGCAACGACGCAGCGGTTGACCTGCTCGGTACCGCAGCGGGGTACGGCTCGGCAGGTGCGGGCGCACTGACCGGCGGCGATGTTGGCGTTCCTGCGGTTTCACTCGCGGTCGATAACTCCAACATCGAGGGCGTAGGAGGTTCACCAACAGTATTCACCCCGGCAGCACCGGATTCAGACTGGGCATACGGGTCAGAACTCGACAATGTCCGCGTCTTTATCGATGCTCCAAACAGCAAACTCTATCTGTTCATCGCGGGCAACATGGAGATCAACTTCAACAAGCTGAACCTGTTCTTCGATGTCCAGCCCGGCGGACAGAATGTCCTCCGTGATGACAATGTGGACATCAGCTTCAACAACCTCAACGGCATGAGCAACATCACCTTCGATGCCGCTTTCGAGCCAGATTACTGGATGAACATCAACCGCGGTGTTGATGGCGGAACCGGTGAGGTTCTGTTCTTTACTGATGCCGCAACCCTGCGGACCAACGGCGTGCTCCTCGATGCATTCTTCGGAGACATCTTGGACTACGGTTCATTCTCCGGCGGCCCTCTGGCAACGAATCCCGTGATTGATTTCTCTGGTCCACGGGTGGACATCATCCCCGGCGGCAGCCTTTTCGCTGAGTACGCTCCAAGGCTTCTCCAACTCGATCCATTCAACCCGGTTCCTGCTCTGATCCAGGTCGCTCTGGACAACTCGAATGTTGATGGCGTCACCGATACGACCGCGGACAGCGCCGCTGCCAGTGCGGTTTCAACGGGCATCGAACTGTGCATTGATCTCGACGAACTCGGGTGGGACGGTTCACAGGACATCTTGGTTGCGGGTTGGGTTTCCAACAACAGCTTTGATTTCGTTTCCAATCAGGTGCTGGGCGGAATCCCAGGGCCGGATAATGTCGGTCCGCGTGACTCGACCGGCGATGGCATCAACGATCTGGACTTCAACACCATCGCGGGTGACCAGTTCATCAACCTGTCAAACCCAGCGATGCCTGGGTGTGCAGCAGAGTTGACCGGCGATGTGCCACCAAACCTGAATCTTCAGGACA
>JAESUL010000220.1 GCA_016763115.1 Phycisphaerales bacterium
GTAAATCTTGACTTCTTCATAAACTGATCCTCCAAACAAAGACCAGATTGTCGCACAAAGTCTCACGCTACGCATGGATCAAGATATGGGTTTAAGCGCATAGAATGGGCGTATTTGAGATATGCAATCATGACCTAGCGGGTCAGATGGTGGGCCAAAGCGGGTCAGACAACTCTGTCTACCAAAAACAGAAAACGCCGCAAACCATTTGAATTGCAGCGTTTATAGAAGTGGGCGTAATAGGACTCGAACCTACGACTTCTGCCATGTGACGGCAGCGCTCTAGCCAACTGAGCTATACGCCCGGGGAACACAAGCGTAGACCGCAATCATGTTGGGCTCCACCCCGTTAGCGTCGGGAAATCGGGACCACCTGGATTTCGCCTGTGGGACCTTTGATGGTGATCGTTCTTTGATCGCCATTGATCGCGGTGAGGGTCCAGCCTGGAAAAATCTTGGCACCCAATCGGTAGGGTTTGGAGTTGATCACAGCCAGGGGGCGCGTTGGATGCGGAAGGATCGAAGTCACCTCGAAGATCGGGATTATCCGTTCGGTGCCGGGCTGGTACTCGACCGGGTACTCGATCTGCGGTTCTTGTATCTCAACGAGTTCGTCGTGCCAGAACGGGGAGAGGTGTCCGTGGATTCCCTCGCACACTTCACGGGCCGATACACCGGTGTCGGTGCTTGTCTCTCCGATGACCATTGATGGCAAAGGGGCATCGGTCTCTGTCGTCAGACCTTCGGACGCCTGCACACTCTGAGGCCCGCCCATAAATACCCGGATCGCAATAAACGCGAGCGTTGGGACTCCGAAGTAGATCAGTTGTGTTGTTCGTTGATTCATTGGCATGGTTTAGCCCTCTGATTCCGGGTGCGAGTCGGTCAATACCGGGGTACCGACACGCTCGACAGGTGATTCGACAAGATCAAAGTTGACAAACTGAGCGATCATTCTGACATTCTTGTCTCTCGATGAGATCATGCGAAAGTTCTCGAGTTTGATGGTCTGGACCGAGGTCTCGATGTCTGCAATGAACCCGACGATATCGGCGAACGAGCCGTCCAGTTCGACACGGATACCCTCGCCGATGAACCGAACACTCTTTGTCTTCTTTTCAGAAGTCTTTTTCTTGTACCGGCTCCGCGAGGGCGCGTTGGTGAACTCGGTCATCCGCAATGGTTCTATGCGGTTGATCGCAACTCCAAAGCTGCGTGCGTGCGATTCGATCAACTCGCGTGCGGTTCTCTGCTCGTCGTCTGCCCCGAACGCGTCGAACACATGCTGCCCGGCGAGGTACACCATCTGGTTTGCTTCGTTGGTTTTGATGCGCTTGGCATCAAAGTCTGCACCGGCTTGTGAGATCAGGTGGTCTTGAACCTTGATGCTTTGCTTAAGGGAATCGAGCTTGGCGTGCGCGGGCCGGACTCCAAAGGTCCATCCCGCGTATATCAATGCGATCCCGATGAATACCCGGACAATCAGTGATTTCTGATGATTCATTCTCAGTTCCCCTTCCCGATTTCAGCGTTGGCCAACGAGGTGTACTCGTGGAGCGCGGCGTTCTGGGTGCTCACCATGATCGTCAACTCAAAGTGCACCGCCGAGATCCCCTCCGAAGTCGTTCGCCGAGCGGTCGCACCAAGCCGAACATCCACCACCCCGTCATGGCGCCCGAGTTCTTTTACAAACTCATCGAGAGCAACCGACGGGTCCGCCCCGTCGAGCCCGACCGCCAACCCGCTGAGCCCAACGGTTGGGCGGGCATCAGCGTTGTCGCCTTTGATCTGTTCGATCCGGATGGCCTCGTTCATGTTCTCACTGATGCCCTCGAAGGCCGCGGTCCAATGAGGGCGAGAGCCAAAGTTCTCGGTAAACACCGTTGCGATCTGGTCAACCCCGCCCGCGTACTCAATGGTCTCCGCACGCACTCGTTTTTCATTCTCGATCGCCAGAACACTCGATGCGTTGCCCGCCAACTCGCTGCGGATCTGTTGCGATTCATGCCTGACGGTGCCGATCTCAACAAGCATGACCCCGAATGCAAATGCAAGCCCCGCTGCGATTGCTCGATTGCATGCGCTGAGTTTTTTGATCTCTCTGGCAACCCTTGGAAGGATGCTGGGCACCTGCGTGCCCGAGCGAGCAAATCTGCCGCACAGTGTTCCGCCGCCGAACGGCTTGGCTGGTTCGTACACCTCAACGCCCTTGGATATATCAATATGCAGATCGCAGTTCTGCGAGAGCGCGGCACCGATATACGGGATCATCGCGCCGGGTCCACACATCACCAAGCGTGATGGGGATTCCTGCTGAGAGAGACCGAACCGGAATGTTTGTTTGATCTCAACGGAGTAGCGCTGAAGAATCGGAGCGATCCGCGGGAGAACCTCTCTGCGGAGCACTTTCTCGTGTTCCCCGCCGCCGGACATAGGGACACCGAACTCCCAGAGGAGTTCATTGATGTCGCCACGGCCAACAAGCAATGCTTTGACTGCTTCTGATTGTTCCGCTTCCTGATTACCCGCGCTGAATACACGGATATACCCATCATTGATATGCCGATACCCGATCTCGACCGACCGGACAAGTTTCACATTCCCGTCGATGGCGTACGAGATGACGCTGGACTCTTCGCCCATATAGCACACCGCGGTGCCGTCGTTCTGTGTGAGCGACTCCTCGATTGCTTGGGCCATCATCACGCACCCGACCGGGATCATCCGATCAGACTTGAGCCCGCATCGGGTCATCCACGCGTAGAGTTTGCGCATCGTGACATCTTGGTCCGCAACCGACAAGCAAGCCTGACTCGTGCCCGATCCCTTTGATCTGAGCGAGATGACCTTGGTCCCGATGCACCCGCCTGCGCCGATTGATTCACGGATTTTGGTCTCCGCCTGGGCAACGGCTTCGCGCTTGTCCCCCTCGATCTCTTCAAACTGAACCACCGCGCTCGGGCTCTGGTAGATCAGCGTTGCATCCCATCCGCGCTTGGGGCTCAGACGAGAAATCATCTGACGAAGCACCTGGTCAAACGGGCGAAGCCCATCGTCCCAAGCTTCGGTCCATGACACGGCTTGGTCAAACGCGAATGACTCCGCCTGAAGAACGCTGCCATTCTTGACCAACGCACCGCGGAGCTCGCGGCTGGTCAGACTCAGAACTATTTGTGTGCCCCTGCTCATCGTAGACCTTTCTAGATACCAACACAGATGACCCGTGCGTACACATTTATCGACTGAAAACCAGCCCCACTTCGTCACGATCACCTATTGTGGGTGTTATTCAAACAGCATCTCGATCCGTCGAACCGCCGAACCGCTCGAGCCCTCGACAACCGCGCTCAACCCGCCATCGGGCATCTGGATATACCGAACAACCGCCCCCTCAAGGACCACCGAATCACCGTTTACCGGCGGAGTTATCGCCCCTAAGGCCGACTGCACGACCACGGCCGCTCCGCTCTCGGCGCCATAAAATGCACGCGTGGTTTCGATCCGCAGCGTGGTTGTTTCTGCTTCATAAATCAGCGGGCGGACCGCACCGGCGACCGCGATCCCAAGAATCGCAAGCACCACCACGATCACGACAAGCGCGCTCCCGCGTCGCTGCGGGCACGCCTTGCTTTTTCTTGGAACTCGAATGTTTATGCTCTCACTCATCATTCTTACTCCTGCCCAATCCACACACGCGGGAAGGCCAACGCACTAATCATCGAGCCGTCCTTGGTAATGGTGAAACCGATCCGATGAGCGGTGCTCGGATCAGCGATCACATTCGTTGATCCGTCCGCACCGATGTAGCGAATCGAAAACTGCCCAACATCGCGGCACACCGGTACCGGGTCCCCGCCGGGGACCAGTAAGTTCAGATCAGATCCGCTGAGCTCGAATCCGGTCCCATCAAGAAACAGAACCCGCGTCGCTGTCCCGGTGCTGATCCCGATTTTGGTGCCGTCGGCACCGCTCGGGGCCTTGCGAACTGCACGCTGAAGTTGGTCCGAGGCATACGCCAGCGATTCGGTCGATGATCGCAGCAAGCGTGCGCTCGCATATGCATCGGTCGCCGACATGATCACGGGCATAATGACCGATGCAATAATCGACATGACCACGATCGACGCCATCAGTTCGAGCAGCGTCACTCCGCGTCGGGATGTCATTCTTGCACGGCTCATAGTTCGGTCACCATCAACGAGATCGGCAGCGAAAAATCTGCTCCTACCGCCGAGGGGTACACCACACGAACGGTGACGACCCGGAATATATTTTCGCCGCTCGATGCCGAGACCGTGCCGTCGGCTGAGACCAGCGAGCCGATCTCCACGGTGTAGGTAAAGCCGTATTTCACATAGCTCGTCGTTGTGTTCATCATGCGCGCAACAAACCCGGTCGTCGGCGTGTTGAGGTAGGCGTTGGCGTCATCCAACGCCGCCATCCCCAAGAGCGCATCGGTCGAGGCGACATCGGCGAGTACTCCTTCGAGTACAGATGATGCAAGAATCGTCGCCCGCGTCGTATTCACCGCATCGGCTCGACGCGCAGCGGTGCTGTCAAGCAACCCGAGCATCGGCGGCACCGCAATCGCCAAAATGATCACCGCGATGACCACTTCGATCAAAGAAAAACCCCGACGCTGAATAACAGCACGCTGATTCATGGCGCCATCTCCACAAACCCGGAGTAAGCGTACACCAGTATCTGATCGCCGCTCGACAGTGTGATGCTGGCGTTGCCCGTGTTGATCTGTCCAAAGGTGCCATCGGCGTTGCGTGAATGAGGCTGGGCGTTGTAGGTAAACCAGATCGTTTCGAGCGCATCGGTCTGTGCGTCAATCGACGAGATCTCAACACCGGGGAACTGGACCGCGATGGATGCTGATTCCTCGTCAATCCCGAACGGGTTGAGCATGGGCTCGATTGAACCATCGCTTGCAATTTGCACCATGGTCATTGTTGAATCGACGGAGAGAACCTGCACGCCGCAAGGACGGCCCGAAGCAACCGCCCTCGCTCGAGCGTACTCGAGCATCCGGATCACCTCATCGCGCGCGGAGCCTTTTCTTGTGTCCCCGATCACCCCCAGCGTCGGCACCGCCGACACCGCGATGATCGACATGATCGTCACCACAACAAGTACCTCAAGAAGAGTGAACCCGTTGCGAACACCAGATGGGCATTGCATGCACTTCATAACTTAGAGTTCGTTGGCTCCCAGGAACCCGCCCGCACCGTCGGGTGCAGTGGATAAAATGCTTGTATTTGAGTAAAAAATCACCACCGGTGGCGTGGCGTTGTTGTCTACAAAGTAGTTCCACCCTGCGCTGCTCTCCGAAACCACCGCACGCGCGTCGGCCTGCCCGCCCGTCACGGCCTGCACACCGCCTACATCAGTAAACGGGTTGATGGGAACATCAAACTTGAGCACGCTCCCGTCCGTGATCTCCGCGAGCGCGGGGTATGGCGCGGTCCCGTTGATCACCGCGCTGGTGCGGTACGATGCGATTGATGATCGCACACCCGAGAGCGTGCTCTGCACCGCCGCGGTCCGTGCGTCATCGGTCGCGCTGGCGAACTGAGGCAGCGCGATCGCCGCGAGCACCCCAAGGATCACAACGACAATCAGAACTTCGATCAGACTAAACGCTCTATTTTTCATATCTTCCCCACTCACTTGTTGATCCTGACCATCTGCCACATCGGAAGAAACACCGACAACGCAACGAGCAGCACAATCCCGGCCATCGCGATGGTCATCATCGGCTCGACCAAGGTGTTGATATTTTTGGCAAGATGATCCGACAGTCGGTCATAGTGCCTCGCAATGATGCTGCCTGAACGAGCCAACTCGTCCGAGTCCTTCCCCGCACCAAACAATCGTCGTGCAAAGCTCGGAAGCCCGTGGCATTCATTAATCACATCTTCGAGCGCTTCGCCGGTCCGCATCTGGGCGCACATCATGTCGCACTCTTTGACAAACACAGGACGACCCGTTGCGTGCCCGGCGACCTGAAGCGATTCGATCACATCAATCCCCGAATCGAGACTGATCGACATCACGCGGCTGAACCGCGCGGTGGTCACGCATGTAAACATGTTCCCGATGTACGGCAGCTTGTGGAGCACAATCTCAATCCCGTACCGTCCACGCTCGTTCTTCCATGTCGTGACAAGGGCGAAGACCGTTCCGACCGCACCGAGAATATACGCCCACCAGTACTGCGTCATCGACTCGCCCATCGTACGGATAACCCGTGTTGTCAGCGGGAGTTCGACGCCGTTGGCCTCGAAGATCGTTGCAAACTTGGGCACCACAAAGATCGTGATCACACCGAGTGCAAGGGTCACAAAGCAAAGCACGATCAGCGGGTATGCGAGTGCGCGCTTGACCTGCTGGGCGGTCTCGATATTGCGTTCGAGCATGTCCGAGAGATGTGACATCACCGTCCCGAGTTTCCCGGATTTTTCCGCCGCCTTGAGCGTCTGAACATACACATCACCAAAGACATGCCGATATTTTCCGAATGAATCCGTGATCCGTGACCCTGATTCGATCATCATCGCGATATCCAGGACCATGTCACGGAGCGCAACATTCTTCTCATGCTTGGCAATCGAGTGCAATCCGCGTGCGATGGGGATGTTGGCCTCGACGAGCACGCTCATCTCGCGGGTCAATGCCGCGATATCGAGCGATGAAATCCTCTTGGCAAAGAGCCCGCCTCCAACCGCGTTGGACGCGCTGACCTTGAGCGCCGTATACCCGAGACCGGATATCTGGTCGATCGCGCGCTCTTCGTTCTCTGCGCTCACACGCCCACGAACTCGTTCGCCCATCTCGTCGAGCGCGAGGTACTTGTATGTTGTCGTTGCCATCAAGGACTCCTTTATGCACTCATTTTCAGTTCATTGCCCGCGTCGTCGGGCTCGACGGCGAGCACCGCATCCACGGTCGAATGAAGCTTTTTAATCTCTTCGAGTGTCGTCAACGAGAGCATCGCCTTATCAATCCCGTCGCGGATCATCTCTCGCGTCCCTTCGGCGCGAGCGGCCTGGGCGATCTCCATCGATGTCGCCGACGCCTCGATCAACTGCTTAATCTTCGAGGTCATCTTGAACAACTCGTACACACCCACCCGCCCCTTATACCCCATGCTCATGCACTTGGGACACCCGACGGCCTTCATAAACGAGCCCTCATGAGACGAATCAATCCCGAGCGAATGCAGAAGATCTGCATCCGGGGTATCAGGCTGGGCGCAATGCTCGCAGACCTTGCGGACAAGGCGCTTGGCGATAACGCCGAGCAAGGCGTTGTTGATCGCAAACCCGGGCACGCCGAACTCGAGCAACCGGGGCACCGCCCCCACCGCGTCGTTGGTGTGCA
>JAESUL010000221.1 GCA_016763115.1 Phycisphaerales bacterium
AGCCGTTTTTTTGAGCGCTTCGTCGAAGACTTGGGTGAAAAGCTCTGTTTAGGCCCCAGTTTCCATGAACGCACGAATTTGCTATTGAATGCCTACCGTATCAAGTGGGTTTGCATTATGCTCAACGAATTCGCCGATGTTGGGCGCAGACGGCGGCTGTTTTCTGGGGGAGCGGCAGGGTGGGAACGACGGTGTCGGGAGCAGATTGTAAAGGCCGAGCGCGGTCTGAGCAGGCTGAGTGGAAGCGAGCTTTGACCAAAACGCGTGGGGGAGAATTTTGTGTCGAGTAGTGGGGAAGGTTTGGCAAGTAAATCGAATCCGGATGTCAGCGATGTTGAATCAGGGGCAAGTTATTCAATGCTGATGGCACAAGAGATCAGGCGCCTCGTGGGACCTGACAAGAAAATTTCATTTGTGTCCGGGAACTTTAATGTAGTGCACCCGGGGCATCTTCGGATTTTGAAATTCGCAGCTGAGTCGGCCGATTTTTTGGTCGTCGGCTTGAATCCAGACGAAGCGGATGGCGTTACGGTGACCGCAGATATGCGTCTTGAGGCGATAGAAGCGTTGTCTATCACCGACTACGCCGTACTTCTGGAGGGTGGGTCAGACGATTTCATTAAAATTCTGCAACCGGATTTCGTCGTTAAAGGGAAGGAACACGAGGGCCTTGGTAATATTGAAGCGGCAGCCGTAGAGACCTATGGTGGCCGAGTCTTGTTTTGTTCGGGCGAAATGCGGTTCTCGTCAATCTCGCTTCTCAAGCGAGACTATTCGGAGGCGAACTTATCTAATATTCGAAAGGCTCGACACTACCCCGCTCGCCACGGTTTTGAAGTGGTTGACCTTAAGCGCTGTCTCAACGCTTTTGCAGGGCTAAAAGTTCTGGTCATAGGCGATCTCATTGTTGACCGATACGTGGATTGCGATCCATTGGGTATGTCCCAGGAAGACCCGACAATTGTCGTTACCCCTATCGCATCTACCACTTTTGTCGGCGGTGCCGGGATCGTTGCTGCCCATGCACAGAGCCTCGGGGCAGACGTGTCCTATTTTACAGTGATAGGGGACGATGTTGAGGGTAGGGACGCGCGACAACGATTAGCGGACTACGATGTTAAAACGCTCATGCTGATTGACGAGACCCGCCCAACCACTTTGAAGCAGCGTTTTCGGGCACATGGTAAGACCCTGTTGCGCGTCAATCAGTTGCGACAACACGCGCTCAACAAGGCAATCATGGACGAGATGATCGATGCTGTTATGGGCCAGATTGACCAGGCGGATTTGATCCTTTTCTCAGATTTTAACTATGGGTGTTTACCGCAGCCGTTGGTGGACCGTATTTCAGAGGAAGCTTCTAGGCGAAACATTATGATGGCCGCCGATAGTCAAGCGTCATCCCAGATGGCTGACATTTCACGATTCCGGAATATGGATCTCATTTCACCAACTGAACGCGAGGCGCGGTTGGCAACTCATGACACTGCCGCTGGTTTGGCGGTTCTTGCCAGCACGCTACAGATGAAAGCAAACGCAAAGAACGTTGTTGTAACACTTGGTGCAGAAGGTGTCCTTGTCCACGGGAACAGCGGTCAGGAGTTTGTTACAGATAGATTGCCCGCTTTTAATCTGTCACCCAAAGACGTAGCTGGCGGGGGCGACTCCTTCTTCACAACGGCGGCTCTTGCGATGGCATCCGGAACCGATATTTGGCGCAGTGCCTATATTGGTGCGTTAGCCGCGGGATGTCAGGTATCTACTGTCGGAAACAGCCCGTTGAAGCTTCGTACCTTGTTTGAAGAAATTGATCTGCCAGATCATTTCGACGCGGAGTAGGGTTGGGACGTCACATGCGTGCTCTATTGCTTGCTGCAGGAATGGGACGGCGGCTGCGCCCCATCACTGATGACATACCGAAATGCCTCGTGCCCATTCATGGAACACCCTTGCTTGGCATTTGGCTCGAACATCTATTTGAGCGTAGTGATTGCATTGAGCGAGTTCTTCTGAATACGCACTATCTGGCGGAGCAGGTGGAAAACTTTGTCGCCAAATCTCCATGGGCAGATCGAATTGATCTGGTTTATGAGGAAGAACTACTAGGCACAGCAGGCACGCTCGCTGCCAACAGGGGCTATTTCGGTGATGATGCAGCACTGGTTGCGCATGCGGATAATCTCACAGATTTTGACGTTCCGGGTTTCATCGAAGCTCATCGCAGAAGGATTTCTGGACACGTCATTACAATGCTCGCATTTGAGACAGACACTCCGGAAACTTGCGGCATTCTCGAATGCAATTCTGAAGGTACAGTTTTGGCCTTTCATGAGAAGGTCAAAAACCCGCCTGGAAATTTGGCTAATGCAGCTGTTTATGTGCTGGAGCCTGAGGTTCTCGACTTTGTCCATTGTAGACGGCGGCAGGTATTCGACCTGTCGCAGGATGTTATCCCGCATTTTCTCGGGCGTATATCAAGTTGGAAGACCGATTGCTATCATCGAGATATCGGAAGTATTGAGAGCTTGAGACGTGCTCATATGGATTTCGTACCCCTTCGTAAGGGTTAAGCTAGGAATAGCGGAGCGATAGTCACGTCAGGAGGTTTGGAAAAGTGTCGAAGATTTGCATAACCTTGGCTATGCCGAATTACAATCATGCGGTGTTTCTCAAAAAATCTGTCTCCGGCTTAATCAATCAGAGGCGCGCTGCCGACGAGATATTGATTCTTGACGATGCATCAACAGACAACAGCATCGAGATAATAGAGGAGGCAATAGACAACGAGCCAAATGTACGCCTCATCAAGCTTAAGGAAAACAAGGGTGTAATTCATGCTCTGAACCGGCTTTTGGAAGAGGCATCTGGCGACTGGATTGGTTTTCCGGCGGCGGATGATTTTCTGTTTCCTCAATTTTTGAATACAGTGGAGCCACTAATTCTTCAGAGTACAAAGGTCGGATTCGTATCTGCATGTGTTGAAATTTGGGATGAGAACGACAAGAAAACCGGTGTGCGGCCCATCTTTTACCCCAGCTTGTCGCCAAAAATCTTCTCGCCACGTGAGGCGAAAAAATTGCTACGGGAAAGTGATAACCATTTTTTGGGACAGGTTACCCTTTATCGAAAAGACGCTCTTCGCAAACTTGGTGGATTTGATGAGAAGTTTGGATCTGGAACAGACGGTCTCGCCTTACGTCGTTTGGCCCTGACTATGGGGTTTGGTTTTGTTCCACAGAGGTGCGGAATTTGGCGGCTCCACGGTAGTAACTATTCGCTTACATCTGCGTTCAATATTCCCAAGTACAAAAAGTCGATCGAGCAGCACAAGACGCACGTCGACGGCGCGCCCAGCGATATGTTTCCGGACAATTATTCTGACCTTATTGCGCGGCGGATGAAATTCGGGGCTGCGCGGCTTTTGTTGAATGGAGAGATGAGCTTCGCTTCAGCAATAGATAAGGTCGCGGTTTTGATAGATGCAGGATATTTTGAAACAGAGGTTCTCAAGGCATTCAGCTTTGCAGGTTCACAAAAACGTGCTCTGGTTCTGATGTGGTTATTTCTCCGATTGTGGCCGTTTTCCCCTTTTAGATTTGCTATACAGCCGTTGCGCCGCAGAATCGCTGAACGAAGAGGCTCCTTGGCCAATACAAAGTGAGGCATCATCGTGTTGCGTGACGGAGTTTCCTGGGCCGTCTCAAAAGCATATCATGTCATCCAGAAGCACCCGAAACTGAGGAAAATAATGGCCTACAGAGAATTTGTAAGTCTCATACACAAATCCACCACACGCGATTATCTTGCGAGAGTGACTGAACGAGATAAGGCGGAAGTTTCTGAACTCGCCCTCAATTGGGGTTACGACTACTGGGATGGAAGCCGCCAGACAGGTTATGGCGGCTATAAATATGATGGACGCTGGCGCAAAGTCGCGGACGCCATGGTTGATGTCTACGGGGTC
>JAESUL010000222.1 GCA_016763115.1 Phycisphaerales bacterium
GAGTCATGCGTCATCGCAAAGCCGGATTCAAGTTGGGCCGCACTACAGCACATCGCCAGGCGATGCTCCGTAACATGGCGGCGAGTCTCTTTGAGCATGGTCAAATTACAACGACCATCCCAAAGGCCAAGGCACTCCAGCCGTTCGTTGAGAAGATCGTCACCAAAGCCAAGCGCGGTGATCTTCACTCACGCCGTCTGGTGATCTCGATGCTCGGCCAAGACCGTCGCGCGTTTGCATGGTGTCATATCCCCAAGGGTGCGACCGAAGAGCAACGCGAGTCGATCCAAGAACAACGCGAGTTCACCGAAGGGTTCTTCGACATCCCAGACTCCGACCAGATCGAGCGCAACCGCTACGGCGAGCTCCGCAAGGCACCACGCATTGTCAAGCATATCTTTGACAATGTCGCCCCTCGCTTTGAGGATCGCGCCGGTGGCTACACCCGCATCGTCAAGCTCGGGCAGCACCGTCTGGGCGATGCCGCTCCGTTGTGCGTGATTCAGTTTGTCGGCAACGAGGAAGGCCCCGAGATCGGTGGTTCACTAAGCACCCGCCGCAAGACCGCTGACCGCCGCACCGCTTACGCCGCCAAGCTCCGCAAGGATGCTCCCAAGGCCGAGGCACCAGCAGCAGAAGCGGATGCTCCAGAAGCTGAGTCCTGAGCCGCTTTCTGAGCAGCCCAGCTCTTGATTGACTATCCTTACACTGTCCGTTTTGTGGGCAGTGTTTTTTATTGAATCCCACCTCAATCACGCGATCCCAAGAACGAACAGTACCAATGCTTGACACCCTCAACGAGATCGAATCCTCCGCTCTAACAGACTTGGGAGCCGTCGCTGACGCTCCTGGTCTCGAATCTTGGCGGATCGCCTACATCGGCACCAAGGGTCGCATGCGTGCTGTGATGCCCATGATGAAGGATGTCCCCAAGGAACAAAAAGGCCAGGTCGGCAAACGCCTCAATGAGGTCAAGACCGCGCTCGAAGCCGCGTTTGAAACCAAGCAGGCCTCGCTGGGTGACTCAGGTAGTCCAACCCAGACCGGTCCGATGATTGACATGACCGAGCCGGGGTTGGTTGAATCCAACAATGTTGGTCGCCGGCATATTATCTCCCGCGTGAGGGATGAGCTCGTCGAGATATACGCCCGCATGGGCTTTGATGTTGCTCAGGGCCCAGAACTCGAAGACGACGACCACAACTTCATTAAGCTCAACATCCCCGCAGCCCATCCGGCGCGCGACCCCATCGACAACTTCTACATCGACAATCCCAACGAGGTCGACACGCCTCGCATGCTCCGGAGCCAGACCTCGACGGTTCAGATCCGGACAATGCTCAAGTATGTTGCCGAGGGCAAAGAGCCACCGATTAAAGTCGTTTCGCCTGGGCGTGTGTATCGTCCGGATACGGTCGATGCAACCCACTCGTTTATGTTCCACCAGATCGAGGGGCTCTATGTCGATCGCGGTGTTTCGATGGCGGACTTGAAGACGACATTGCTCCAGTTCGCTCATGCGTACTTTGGTGATGACGCCGAGATCCGTTTGCGGCCGAGTTTCTTTCCGTTTACCGAACCCAGTGCTGAGTTCGACATGATGATCGCTCTCAAGCCGGGCGAAGACCCCAAATGGATCGAGCTTGGCGGCTGCGGCATGGTTGATCCCAATGTCCTGACCGCCTGCGGGCTCGATCCCGAACAATGGTCGGGTTTTGCGTTTGGCTTCGGCATCGAACGCATCGCGATGGGCAAGTACGGCATCCCCGACATCCGGATGCTCTACGAGAACGATATCCGATTCCTTCAGCGGGTCTGAGTCCGGGAGAGCAGTTGATGAGCGAGAACTCGCCAAAATCTGATATGCCCAAACAGGTTCAGTGGGACCCGAGCGTCCACATGCCCAAGAGGAAACCGGCATGGCCGCTCGTGATTGGCATCATTTTCATTCTGTATGCATCGTTCGGAATTCTGGGCAATGGCATGGGTTTGGTGATGATGAGGTTCAGCACGGGGATGATCCAATGGCAACTCGACGGCGATCCGTTGCCGCCCTCGATGGTGCTCGGACCCAAGATGATAACCGTTGGGCTCTTTGGGCTCGGGCTGTCAGCGTACCTGCTCATCGCTGCGATCTTGCTCACGGTTCGGCGGCCGAGTGCGCGGAAGCATTTCATTATCTATGGGGTTCTGGCATTGGCACTGACGGTGATCAGGTTGGTCAATGGGCTCGTTGATATGGCGTCGCTGGACCGCTGGTCTCAGCAGTATCCTGATAATCAGTACGCGCAATCTATCAATATGCCGTACCAGAGCATCATGCAGGTTTCCGCTCTCGTGGTCTTTGTTGCCTTCTGGCTTGCGGTTGTACTCTTTGTGCTGATCTGGTTCGGGCGTGTAAAAACAGATCCGAACCAGATCACCGGGTAAACAACGGGTTTTTCAACGAAAGATTACGGGCATCCTTCATTGAACAAGTTGAGGTAGGCGAACACATCTTGCAGATTGAACACACCGAAGGGGGCCGCGAGGTCCGCCGCGGGGTCTTGTGCGTTGAACAAACCGAGATAGGCGAACACATCTTGGAGATTCAGATTGCCCTCGCCGGTGATGTCTGCGGGGCAGAGGTTGATCATGATTGTCTCGCGGAGGATGGTCGTATTGCCCGATTCTTCGATTGCAACCACGGTGATTTCATGCTCGCCGTGCGAGAGATTCTGGTCGAAAATGTGACGGTACTCGTTGCTGTCGTAGGGTGTGACCTGGTTGAAGATCGTCAGCATGGTCAACGGATCTTCGCCGGCATCGAGATCGACGAACATGTGCATCAGTTGCGTTGTGCGGTCATTGGTGAGCACGGTGAACTGAGGCGAGTCGTCGGCAATCGTTGTGTTTGCTTCGACGAGCGTGATATCCGGCGAGGCCCGATCAATATAGAGGACCTTGCGGACCTCGCGGAAGATCGGGGTAGACCCGGCGTCGCGGCGACGGAAGACGATCACGCTGAGGTAATGCAGCCCCTCCTCCATGGTGGTCGCGTCGATGGTCTGGCGGTAGAGCCCGAAGGTTGACCCGGACCCAAACAACGGGGCATTGACCGTGAGGAACCCCTCGTATCCGCCGATGACCGAGGTCAACGGTGAGATATCGATGAACCCGTTGCCGTTCCAATCGCGGTTCCGTTGGTTAAAGGCAAACAGCGCGTTGTCGTCGGTGTTCGGATCGAGTGCATCACCCGCTGCGGTCTGCACGCGGATCTCAAACGAGTCGCCGGTGATGATCTGGATCTCGCTGAGGCGTTGGAAGAAGTCGGGGAAGTTGCTTGGATCAGGATCGATGGTGCCGTTCTGTCCGATGAAGGTCACGGTCGCATCGGGGAGTGCCTCGGCATAAATCACATAGCCCCTGCCATGCTCAACGGCTCCGGCTTTGTTGTTGGGAACCTTGAGGGTGACACTGCCGCCCGGGCCGACGATGATGAGTTCGGGAATGTCATTTCCGGGATCAACAATCGGATCGGCAGCGTTGCCCGTCATCTCGTGGAGCCGGGTGCCCTGCGGGTAGGAAGTATTGACCGAGACGCTCTGGAACCCGGCGTCGAATCTGTCGTTGACCGCAACGAGGCAGTTGCTCTGCCCGTTGAGTGCCCGCTCGAAGACGAGCACATCGTTGATCGAGTTGTTGAGCTGGAAATACTGCCCGTACCCGATCTGGTTTCGCAGATTGACGAGCGTGGTCATGGTGGTGTCGAGTGTTTGTGTTGACCCGTCCCAGCCCAGCGCAGTCGATGAACCTGCGCGCGGGAAGAACCCCGATGCACGCTTACCGAACCCGCGTGCGTTGTGGTACACAATGGTGCGCCCCGGACGCATCAGCGTGTAGGCGTGCATGGGGTAGCCCTGCTGGCGGAGGGTGGGCATGGGGGGCTGTGAACTCCCGCTCCCGGCTGTTCCGTTGTCGTGGCTGAACACATGATTCATACCCATCGACCCGTTGATAATCCCATCATCGGCAGCGTCGAGGTGCCCCGAATCGATACTGGACTGGATACTCGCCCAACTCCCGAGCCCGCCGGCATTGAGCAGATCACGCAGTCTGGCGGCACCCTGGATGTCGAGTGCGTCGCGGTTGGCAAATCCGTCCTTGCGGGTGTAGTTGTTGAGCATGTCAAAGTTGCCGGTGATATTCTCGCCAAAGGTAAACGGGCTGACCATCTGCCCGTGGGGTGTTTCACGGGTGAGGTGGATCGAAGCATCTAAGAAAGTGTCCCAGAACCAACTCGGCGTGTGCTTGAGGGCATCGAGCCGGAACCCATCAACGCCGACATCCTGGATCATCCACTGTGCCCAGCGCATCAGCATCCCGGTCGCGTTGTCGGTCACAGGGTCGCCATTGAGCGGCGTCGCGGTGTTGAACGGGTACCGAGTGAACGGAGTCGAACCCGGATTCCGCGAAGTCCCCGGATTGGTAAAGACATCAGGAGTGAGGAGCAAGTCGGGATAAAACCGGGTGTTGGCGGGATCAGGAAGATTAAATATGGTGCCGCCGGGGATATTGAGCGGATCGTTGGCGTCAACGGGTTGGCGGATGAAGTTGTTGACTGATTCTTGGGCAATGTCAATCAGGGCAACAAGGTCGCCGGTGAACAGGTCGTAGTTCGACCCTCCCGGGTTCTCGGATTGGAGGAACCCGGCGCCGTTGCCCGAATGAAAATCGCCCCAGTCATCGAGCGGGAGTTTGTCACGCGCGGGCGACTCGCGAGGAATCCAGAACCCCGGATACCCGCCTTGGGCAAGGAACGCATCAGAGGTCGTCCGTCCAGAGTTGTGGTTGAAGATCGCGTCTACATAGACCTCCGCGCCGCTCATGTGCAGCCCGTCAACCATTGATCGGAAAGAGTTCTCGGTGCCGTAGGATGTGCGCGCACGGGAACTCGAGTTGGTGAGTATCGGGGGTTGCCCAAGATCAAACCGGTCAAAGGGGTCATACCCGGGGCTGAGGAAACTGGCGGTCTTCGAGATCGGAGGCAGCCAGACCGCGTCGTAGCCCGCAAGAAAGAGATCCGGTGCCCGCCTCTCAATTTCATCCCACTCAGACTCGAACCACTGCAAATAGGTTGTGGAGGTTTGCGCGGTGGCAACGGTGCCAAGCCCAGCAAGGATCAAAGCAATGCCAGCGTTGGAGAAAAAGTGGTTGGGATTTAGCATACTGTGAGTCCTGTATTTGTTCGGGTTGGCTTCTTCGAAGTGGGGATTGATATATTTGTATTATGGCAGAGATTGAGTCATTTGTGAATGCACTTTCGTGCAAGAATACGGTAATATCGCAGAATCTTTCCCCGTACTGATCCGGTCCGAGAAAAATGGGGTTGCCAAACCCCTTCTCTGGATCGGCAGGATTACGATGCAGTTGTTTCAGGAGCCGCCATGATCGCCAAATCTGTTTTTCGTTCTGCACTCGCCCTTGTGGGGGTGCTGTTGCTCTCGATGACCGCCGTGTGCGATGCTGCCCCGGTGGCCCAAGCCATTGGCAATGGGATCATCCGCTTTGATGCCTCGCCTCAGGCGGCAGCCAATCGGCGCCCGTCGTTCGCACTCGTACGAGCCTTTCCAAGCATCGGGTCATTGGAATCGGTGAACCTCGCGGTTGTCCCCGAGTTCTCTGTTGATGAGGGTGGGCGGAACGCCGTCTCGATCCAGATTGGTGCAGGGACAAGTCTGTACGGCACCGGGCAGGTTCCCGGGCCTCTGCTTCGCAATGGCTTTGTGACCGAGACCTGGAACTTTGATGCCTTCGGGTACGGGCTCGATGCACAGAACCTCTACACCTCCCATCCATGGGTGCTCGCGGTCCGCGCGGACGGCTCCGCGTTCGGTGTGCTCGCAGACACCACCGAACGCTGTGAGATTGATCTCCGCGACGGGATAACTTTCCGGGCAGTGGGCCCGGAGTTCTCGGTGATCGTGATTGATCGCTCGTCGCCTCAAGAGGTGATGAAGGGGTTGAGCGAACTCACCGGGACGATCGCGATGCCCCCCAAGTGGGCGGTGGGGTACCACCAGTGCCGGTATTCGTACAACCCAGAATCTCGGGTCAAGGAAGTGGTGATGGAGTTCCGCAACCGCAAGCTCCCCGCCGATGTGATCTGGATGGACATCGATTACATGGACGAATACCGAGTGTTCACCTTTGACGACGACCAGTTCCCTGACCCTGCAGAGCTCAACAGATGGCTTGATACATATGGTTTTTCCAATGTCTGGATGATTGATCCGGGCGTGAAAAAAGAAGAGGGCTACTTTGTGTACGACTCGGGGACCGAGCTCGATGTCTGGACAAAGAACGCCAAGGGGGAGACATATACCGGCGAGGTCTGGCCCGGCGTGTGTGTGTTCCCCGATTATTTCAACAAGGATGTTCGGTCGTGGTGGGCTGGTTTGTATGTTGATTTCATGGCGCTAGGCATCGATGGCGTATGGAATGACATGAACGAACCAGCCGTGTTCAATGTAAAAACAAAGACCATGCCCGAGGACAATATCCACCACGCCGACGAAGAGCTCGGCGGCACCGGCACGCATGGGCGATATCACAATGTCTACGGCATGCAGATGATCCGCGCCACCCGCGAGGGCGTCATGGCCACCAACCCAACCAAACGCCCGTTTGTGCTCTCACGCGCGAACTTCATCGGGGGACAACGCTACGGCGCAACATGGACCGGTGACAACAGCGCCAACTGGGAACACCTCGAAATGTCGATTCCGATGACGCTAAACCTGTCCCTCTCCGGTCAACCCTTTGCTGGTCCGGACATTGGCGGGTTCGCCTACAACGGGGACGGCGAGCTGTACGCCCGGTGGATGGGCTTTGGAACCCTGATGCCATTTGCACGCGGGCACACCGCCAAGGGCA
>JAESUL010000223.1 GCA_016763115.1 Phycisphaerales bacterium
CATCCCCGAGACCTCTGTCTACCGCATCGGGCCCGGCGACTTTCTTGACCTGACCATCTGGGACCTGATCACCCGTGGGCAAGCCCAGAACATTCCACGATCGGTTGACCAGAACGGGTACATCGAGATCCCGCAGCTCGGGCGTGTGTTCGTCACCGGGCTGACCGAAACCCAGGTTGCCGGTGCGATCGCGGCCAAGATGGAAGGCATCGTGACCGACCCGCTCGTGTCGGTCAATGTCCAGCTTCGGCGTCAGCAGAACTTCACCCTGATGGGATCGGTCTCCAACTCCGGGCAGTACCCCATTCCCAGTGCGGATTTCAGGATTCTCGAAGCACTCAACTCTGCCGGCGGGTTCTCTGAGTTTGCCGACGAGATCCTCGTTATCCGCCAGGTCCCCCTCTCGGACGCTGCTGACTTTGTCGCTCCCGAAGATACGGACGATACCTTCAACCCAAATAATGACCCCGACGCCATCGAGAGCGGCGAGGACCTCCTCGACATCATCGACGACCTCTCCTCGCCCGGCGCGATGGGCGGGCGGATCAGCTCGGGCATGGTCCCGGTTGTCGGGGCCGCCCCCGAAGACGAGCCCTTGATTGACCTGATCGACTCCCCACAATCGGGTGGTCAGAACGGGGTTCAGAGCGACACCACCGGCCCAAACACCCCGCATTGGCGGTTCCGCAATGGACAATGGATCCGTGAATCGACCGGTGTCGCGGCAAGGCGTCCGATTCTTCGAGAAGGTGCTGGCGAGCTGATCCCACGCGATTCGCGTGGTGAGTTGTTCACCCAGCGAGTGATTAGTATCCCCGTGCCGCCTTTGGTTGCTGGCGATGCACGGTACAACATCGTGGTGCGTCCGGGCGATATTATCCGGATTCCGGGTTCTGCGGTCGGTTTTTACTACCTTGACGGGCAGGTCGCTCGTCCTGGTGTGTTCAACCTTCCTGGCATCGGCAAGCTGACCCTGACCCGCGCGATCACCGCTGCGGGCGGGCTGAGCGGGCTGGCGATTCCTGAACGGGTGGACCTGACGCGGATGGTCGGGACCAACGAGCAGGCGACGATTATGCTGAATCTGCGGGCGATTGCCGAGGGCACCCAGCCCGATGTGTACATCAAGCGCGACGACCGGATCAACATCGGGACCAGTTTCTGGGCCACCCCGATGGCGGTGTTCCGTGGCGGGCTTCGGACCAGTTATGGGTTCGGGTTCTTGTTGGATCGGAACTTCGGCAACGATGTCTTTGGTGCCCCGCCATCGAACATCGGTGGCAACTAGAGCACAAATCTACCTATTTTTCGATCTGATCGGATAACCAAGAACCCTCTGGTTTGACGGGTCGTACGCAATATTTGCGTGTCGAGCCTCCGGGGGGTTTTCTGTGTGCCCAATATGTTGTCTGTGGGGCGGATACCAGCGCGTTGGGGTAGAAAGGTGCCAATCATTCCAGACCTACCCGCTGGGATCAAAGCGGGTGGGTTTCTGAGCCGAAAATACGAAGTAAGAAGCATGTCCCAAACACCGGCCACAACCCGTGATTCTGTCTCATCCCAACCGCCGTTGGTCATGGGTCTTTGCACGCGCCGCGGGCTTGTGATTGCTGGAATCCTTGGGCTCGGGTTCTTCCTGATGTTTTTCCGGTGGTACCTGATGCAGTCGAGGATCAGCCTGGCGTACCCAGAGGATTGGGGGCACGCCTTTGTGATCCCGTTCATCGCCGGCTATATTCTGTGGCTGAGCCGCGAAAAAATCGCCCAGACCACCACCCGTGTATTTTGGCCCGCGATGGTGCCGTTCGCAACCGGGCTCTTTTCATATGTTTTCTGCATGTTCATTGTGCAGAACCACATGACCTCGGGGATGTCGATGATTCTGGCATTGGGCTCGTTGGTGCTGTGGATGGTCGGGCCGGCGATGTTCAAGTACCTTGTGATCCCCATCATGTACCTCGTGCTGATGATCACGATCTCTGAGGGGTACATGATCGCGTTGACATTCCAGCTCCAGTTGCTTGCGTCGCAAGGGTCGTGGTTGATGCTCAACCTGATCGGGCAACCAACCGGGTGGTTTAGTGTTGATATTGACGGGAATACGCTGGACATCATTACCAGTACTGGCGAGCGACTCCCCATGAATGTTGCTGAGGCGTGCTCGGGGATGCGGATGGTTGTGGCGTTCTATGCCCTGGCGGTCGCGGTGGCATTGATCGGATCGACCCAATGGTGGCAGCGCATCGCGCTGATCCTCTTGGCGGGACCGGTCGCCATTCTGATGAACATGGTCCGCGTGAGTGTGCTCGGGCTGCTGATGCTCGGCGATCCCAATCTGGCTGCCGGCGATACCCACACCATGATCGGAACGATCCTGCTTGTGCCCTCGTTGATGCTTTTCTTGGGTATAGCCTGGTCACTCAATCGGATTATGAAGCCCGCGGAAGAGGCATCGGCATGAGCGAACACACCCAACAAACAAAGAGTGTGGCGGTTGGCATTGCTACGGCGATGCTTGTGGGCGGCGCGATCGCCATCGGTGTCCTGATCAGTACACGGGGCATCCACCTGACCAAGACCCCGATTTATCCCAAGGATAATCGGCAACTCTCTAACATCCCAACCGAGACCACGAACTGGACCCGTCTGGGTTCTGACCGCGTCGAATCAGCGGAGGTTCTCGAAGTACTCGGCACCGAGAACTACCTGAGCCGCGACTACATCGAAAAGGACCCCAAAGACCCAAGCCGCACGGTCCTGCTTGCCCTGCACGGGGCGTACTACACGGGGGGGATCGACACCGTTCCGCACATCCCCGAGCGGTGCTTTGTCGGAGGCGGGCTGCAGCAGAGCATCTCTTCGCATTCGAGGGCTCTGACTATTGATACAACGAACTGGACGGTGGACCGCTCTGTTCCCAAGGAGTTCGGGGGGATCAACGGCAAGGTCTACACCGTACGATTGAGCAATGACCGCACGATGACCGATTCGCCCGGGCTGCGTGTCAGGCTGCCCCGCAATGTGGCACCCGACACGCCGATTATGATGCGTTTCAGCGAGTTCATTGGCGGAGGAAAACCGATTTACGCGGGATATTTTTTCATCGCCAACGGACAGACAAAGGCGAATGCCAATGATGTCCGCGCCCTTGCGTTCAACCTTGAAGATGATTATTCGTTCTATCTCAGAGTTCAGATCAACTCGAACAGCGTTGAATCCATGGACGAGTTTGTGGCAGCATCGAGCGAACTCATCAGCGAAATTATCGGTGAGATTATGCGGTGCGTCCCCGACTGGACCAGAGTTGACCAAGGGCTCTATCCGCCCTCTGAATCCCAAAACAACAACGAACACGACTGATAGAACACGCCCTCAATGAGGGGCAAGAGAAGGTACAAAGCAATGGCATCCCGCATCAATACAAAGTTTGTTATCCTGCTCTCGGTCGTGGTCCTTGGACTGCTCGGGCTTGTGGCGGTCGCGTACTCGGTGGTCAAAAAGAGCGGGGCGGACCATATCGCTTCGGGCGACAAGATGATCGCCCAGGGCGAGTACGAAAAAGCCAAGATGTTCTATGGTAAAGCGGTCAGCAAGGATCCTTCGCGGGGCGACTGGATGGAGAAGTGGATTGAATCCATGACTCACCTGACGCCTCAGAACGAGACCGAGTACCAAGACATGTTCTACAAAGATTATGTCGGCGCATTGATGCACAAGAGTTCGACCCTGCGGACCGATGTTCAGGCACACCGTGATCTGCTTGGTATTCAGTACAAGATGCTCCAAACGAGTTATTCACGCAACAGTGCTGATCGGCTTATCGAATCGACAACCAATGTACTCAGCTACTTTGATGGGCAGCCCGAGACCGGATCGGACTGGGTCAGTCTCCGCCGATATCGCGGGTTTGGATACGATCGGATCGCCCAGGCG
>JAESUL010000224.1 GCA_016763115.1 Phycisphaerales bacterium
CAATGACACCTGGGGGAAGATCCTTGAGGGCAGGCATGGAACCTGCAAATGGGCCAAGTCGTATTCGATGCACCGATCACGGAAAGTACGCCAATGCCAAGGCCGATTCATGAGGACATGATCATCGACTTCGACGGTTTTCATGTCGGGGTTGCCTCCGGTCAGCAGGGCGTGGGCATCGGTTGCAGTGAGTCGGACGGCGATCATGTCCGCCGATGATTTCTCGATGAGCGTTTCGCCGAGTTTGAGGTGTTCGATGGCGTCGATGGGCAGCGGGCATCGGCCATTGATCATGAGGATTTCATCGTCGGAAGGTTCCGGCGGGGTGTTGATGGGTAGGGCAGTGTGCTCTTTGGTCAACTCAGCAAGTCCGGCGGGAACGACCATGGCGATGGGGTTGAGGTTGAAGGCTTTGGTAAGCCGCTCGGCGGTGGTCATCGCGCCGGTGCGAATGGCATGGGCGGGGCGGAGATCAGTCAGCGGGGCGAGGATGCCTTTGGCATCATCGAAAAGGATGGCGTTGGTCGGCTTCGTCATAGGCACAGTGTAGGGATTGGGTGAACCCTTGGCACAGGCGTCTCGTCTGTGTCTTTTCCTCTTTTTGGAGCGTGTTTGTGGAAGATCACAGGCGAGACGCCTGTGCGACGGGAGAGCAGTTGTCAGAGATGACGGGCGAAACGGGTGGGGACAGCGCTGTGGAAACCGAAGGCCGGTTCAAGGGCAAAGAAGATGAAGGAAAGAACAATCGCGCCGAGTCCGGTGTAAACAGCGGAGAGTGAACGCTGGAAGAGTTCAGCACCAGCGCGGAAGACGATGGGGTCGTCTCCGAATCCGCGGATGGTGAAAATGGCGACGAGGACGATCTGGGCAATCAGCGATGCAATCAGGGTCAAAGCGACGAGGGTGAGGGGGTTTTTGCGGATGACCATGCCTCGGATGGCGAAGATGAACTGGCAGACGAGCAGGTAGCTCAGCGCGTGCGGGCCGAGCACGGTGGAGGCCCCGCCATCGACATGGACCATCGGTGCGAGCAGATCGGCGGTGATTCCCAAGAAGATCGCGGCCCACAGGGTCTGGGTCTTTGGGGCGTGCAAGGCGAGGAACACGATCAGGGGCAAGATCACGCTGGGGATCACGCCTCCTTGTCCGGCGTCAAAGTAGACGAGCAGCGATCGCTCGATGCCGAAACCCACCCACGAAACAAAGGCGAACACAAACCAGTTCATGGCATGACCCCCTCGTCATTGGCGGGCAGGCGGAAGGTGACCTGGGGAACAAGGCGAAGATCCACGGCGGGCTTGACGATGATTTGTTTGCGGAGCGGTTGGTTGGGTGAGTTTTCGATGCGCTCGATGGTGCCGATGACGAGCATCTGGGCATGGCGGGGCCATTGGTCATCGAGGAGCCGGATTTCTTGTCCGAGTGCGAGTTGTGGGGTGTCGGGGTCGATCGGGGGTGTGACATCGCCGCGGAGTGTGCCGTCGCCGACGGGGGTGAGCAGGCATCTAAGTTGGAACTGCCCGTTGTTGTCGAGCATGACGGTGGCCATCAGCGGGAGCGAGGCGTCCGAGGTGATCGGGAGGACCTTGCAGGTGCGTGCATCGGCGATCGAGACGCGCCCGAGGAGTTGGACCGCTTCTACAACGACGACGGTGTTGCGGTGGATTCCTTCGTTGGTGCCCGCGCGGACGACGAGCAGTTCGCCCGAGTTGCCGATGCGTGATCGGCTGATCTGGCGGACATCGATGTTGGGTGTGAGGTTGGCGCCGCGTTGGAGTTGGTCGACGAGTTCGGTGAGCTGGCGGTTGATGGCGCGTTCGCGGAAGAGCTGGGTGCGGATGCGGTCGATCTCTTGGCGCAGCGAGTGTTCTTCGTCCGAGATGATGCCGTGGATGGATGAGGAGGGGATGATCCAGGTGGTGAGCTTGGTGATCGGTGATTCGATCGGGGCGATGACGACCTCGGTCTGTGCGCTGAACCATTGCAGCCCGTTGGTCCAGCGGACCGGGAGCAGGGCAAAGACCACCAGCGATGCGATCGTGATCGGCATTGCCCAGCGCACGAGTGCGGGTTGGTGGTTCATTGGTGATCCCTTCGGTACGGCCTTTGGGGCTCAGTGTACCGTTTGGTGGCGGATCTCGCTTGCGTGAACGGGGGCATTTAGTTGTCCGCGTTGTTTTCGAGGGTGTCTTTCCATTCCTCGATGTTCTCGAGGTAGGTGGCGGTGCCCCGGGCGACGCAGGTGAGCGGGTCTTCGGCCAGCGTCGCATCAAGCCCGGTGGCCTTGTGGATCTGGGTGGTCAACCCGCGGAGCAAGGCCCCGCCTCCGGCGAGGATGATCCCGTTGTCAACAAGGTCGGCGGCGAGTTCAGGCTCGGTGCGTTCGAGGGTCCGGGTGACGGCGTCGATGATGCTGGCGATGGGTTCGGAGAGCGCTTCGCGGACCTCTTCGGAAGAAACCGCGGTCTTGCGGGGCAGCCCCGAAACCATGTCGCGCCCGCGGACCTCCATCGAGGTTTCCTCGCCCGTGGGGGCAGCGGACCCGATCTGGATCTTGATGCGCTCGGCGGTCTGCTCACCGATCAACAGGTTGTAGGTCCGTTTCATGTGCGCGATGATTGCTTCGTCCATGTCGTCGCCGGCGACGCGGATGGATTCGCAGTTGGCGATGTCGGCCAGGGTCATGATGGCGACCTCGGTGGTGCCGCCACCGATGTCGACGATCATCGACGCGGTTGGTTCTGCGAATGGGAGCCCGGCACCGATCGCTGCAGCGATGGGCTCTTCGAGCAGGTAGGTCTTGCGGGCACCGGCGCGATCAGCAGAATCAAACACGGCTCGTTTTTCAACGGCGGTGATGCCCGAGGGGATCGAGATCACGACGCGGGGGCCGATGAACCGGACGCGTCCGGTGATTTTGGTGATGAAGTAGTTGAGCATGGCCTCGGTGATCTCGAAGTCAGAGATCACGCCGTCTTTGAGCGGGCGGATGGCGGTGATTGATCCGGGGGTTTTGCCGAGCATTTCCTTGGCGACCCACCCGACTGCCTGCCCGTTTTTGAGCACCTGGTTGGTGCCCTTGCGGACGGCGACCACGGAGGGTTCATTGAGCACGATACCCTGCCCGCGAACCGCAACGAGGGTGTTGCATGTTCCTAGGTCGATGCCCATATCGACACCAAACGGTCCTAGCAGGCGTTCATACCACACAGATACACAGTCTCCTTGGGCTCAATGCCCATCTTTCGGCTTGGCGATTCGTGCCCAAGCGGTTCATACAAAGCGTAGGTCCCATGATAGCAACGAACGGGGTTGCGTGCTGATGGATCACGGTTTGATTCGTTCTCGGGTCTCTGATGGCGCAATTCTCGCGGGTTGACGGCGAGGGTGGTTTCTTTTCAAGAGCGGATGGCTTCCAGCCCTCCGTCTTGTTCTTGAAACAAAGACCCTCACCCCAGCCCTCTCCCCGGGGGAGAGGGAGCAAGAAAAACGGAGGGCGTCAAGCCCTCCGCTCCTGGGAGTGTGGTCGTAAGTGACGGTTCGATCTTCTTACTGCTTGGAAGCAACAGACTCGGGCTTGGTGGACAGTTCCTTGGCAGGCGTGGGGGCGATCTCGATGATCTGGGGATCGATCGTGAAGCCTCGGACGGGGGCTGCTTGGGTATCGTAGGAGTGGACGCGTCCTTGCTGGTTGATGAGGAACTGGGCCTCTTCAACATAGTTGGTGTCGCGGTCACGCCCGGCGATGGCTTCGAGTCGGGCACGCTGGTCGTTGCGGATCGAGGACAGACGCGTGTTCAACTGGTCGAGGCTGTGGGCCTGGAAGTTAGAATGGGCGTCGATGGTCGCCTGGCGGTCTTCCATCATGTTGATGAGCCGTTCGTTGCGGGCGATGGTGTCGATCTGGGCATCGAGTTGGTAGAGCTTGGCCTGGAACTCGGACTGCTCGGTGGTCAGGCGTTCGAGCAGGTCGGCGAGCTGGATTTCCTGCTCGTTGAGGTACGAGAGGTCTGTTTCCAGGTCGCTGCCGCGTGATGCGTAGAGGTCGCGGGTTTGTTCGATCTGCTGACGCTTGCCGTAGGCCTTGTCAAGATCGACGGCCCGGTTGTCAAAGCTGACACGAACGATCGCGCCGGGGTTGGCCGACTGGGTGATGCGGGCTTGGGCGAGTTGTGTATCCACAACATCGAGGTCCATTGATGCGAGCCCGACAACTTTGTTGGCGACTTGCAGTTCACGGTTGAGTTGGGCGATCTGGGTCTGGACTTCCGAGAGGTCGCTTCGGACATCGGAGATCTTTCCGGGGTATTCCGCTTCGAGCTTCTTGATCTGAGCACGCAAGATTATTGGATCGTCGATGTGGTCATCGATCATGCTGGTGAGGGACTGTTGCCCCTGTGACATCAGGGCACCCATACGCTGGGGACCTGCGACGGCGACAAGGACTCCGCCTGCCAAGACAGCGATGACGGTTCCGCGAACAACTGTTTTTCCAAAGCAACTCATGGCAGCCTCCTTTTATGATCTTGCCGGTCCAACCGGCGGTGTGGTTTTCCATTCCTGGGCAATCGATGCCCGATGAGTACTCTGTGGGAAAATGGGTTGCTTGATTTCACCGCGAGCAGAAAAAACCAAAAAACATGGTCCGAAAGCGTCTGGTAGGTGGAGAAAACCCGGTTTTGCAACGGGCTGGGGG
>JAESUL010000225.1 GCA_016763115.1 Phycisphaerales bacterium
CTTCACGCTCATGCGCTCTTGAACCGTACGACGAAGCTTGAGCAGACCCTTGCGGACCTCCTCAACAGCCAACTCATCGAGCGTCCGCAAACGACGATTACCGAGATGGTCGATGTCGTCAATAATCGCAACCGCACGCCCTGTTTCAGGATCAGTACGCTTGGACCGAAGATCGAGCATGTACTGCACAACCTTCAAGAAATCGAACCCGAGCAAGAACAACTGGTCGGGAGCAATATCAAGATTAAACTTGCGGTTGATGCGGAAACGCCCCACCATGCCCAAACGATACCGGTTGGCATCGAAGAACTTCTCGTGGAACAACTGCTTGGCCTTCTCGACCTGAGGCGGGTTGCCCGGACGCAGACGCGAGTAAATCTTCAGCATCGCCCGATCGTAATCAGAATCCACATGCGGAACCTCGTCAAACTGCTCGAGGTTCTCTTCCGCGATCGTGTTGAGAATCAGCGTATCAGAAGGATTCTGCACCACACGAATCGTCTTGAGCGCACTGGCCTTGATGGTCTCGGCGGCTTCCTCGCCCACCATGCAACCAACATGCACCAACTCTTCACCGGTCTCGGTATCAATAATCGACGCCGCCGCCCAGTCCTCGGCGTGCACATCCTTGGCCTTGATCTCCGAAACCTCGTAGAACAAACCAATAATCGCATCCGTCGAAGCAACCGACTCGTCCAAACAACGAAGGAAGGTCGTCGCCGAGAGCTTGGTCGACTGGTCGATGCGCATCGCGAGCACATCCTTCTTGGTCACCTCGAGCTCGATCCACGAACCACGCTCGGGGATAATCCGTGCGCTATGCAACGGCCTATCACCCTCAGAGGACACAATCGAGAAATCCACGCCGGGGCTGCGATGCAACTGCGACACGATCACCCGCTCGGCGCCGTTGACGATGTACTCGCCGCCACCGATCATGATCGGGAACTCGCCGAGGTAAATCTCTTCCTCGGGAAGATCGCCGTGCGTCTCGCGTTTAAGGCGAAGACACAAACGGAACGGACGCCCGTAAGTAAGCCTCAACTCGCGACACTCGTCGGGTGTGTACCTGGGCTCTTCGAGGATGTAGTTGACATACTCAAGGTGCATGGTGTCGTCGTACGAATCGATCGGGAACACCTCGCGAAGAAGTGCCTCGAGCCCCATCTTCGGGTCCCGCTCATCGGGATTCAAGCCCGCCTGAAGGAATCGTTTGTAGGCGCGGTCTTGCACCTGCCACAAATCGGGAATTTTCGTCGTGTCGCCTCGCTTGGCAAAACTCCGAACAACGCGTTCGCGCTCCATTGGGCGCACTTTAGTCGCTGCTGCCATCCAGTACCTCGTGACGGTCTGATCACACGCCGAGATGGATCATCTCGGGTGGATAAATGCTATGAAATGTGGGTCTGCCCCAGTTGATACGCCGATAGGGATTCTAGACCCCTGCGCACGATAAGACCACCCGGTACCGCATTTGCTTTGTACCAGATGGCGCGTCAACCGATCATATGGAACCGTTTAGCCAGTCCATCGATCCCCAGGCAACCACACACTTCGCTCAAATCATCCTCGCCCCAAACACCTGCCGACCATGTGCCCAAGGCGAACAATATGTAAACTTCCAACATCCGCACCAAAGATCGGCGTTCCCTGGTACCAAATCCGATGCCCCACGCTTCCGCAGGGCACCGAGTATTTCTAAACCCATCCAACAACCTTAAAACAAAGGTCGCTGAGCGGGATCTACGCAATTAGACGATTTCCATCTCGGCGCCGATTTCTTCGAACTGCTTCTTGAAATCTTCGGCCTCTTCCTTCGACACGCCTTCCTTGATCTTGCCGCCGGATTCCTCGGCCAACGCCTTGGCTTCCTTCAGACCAAGACCGGTCACCTCGCGCACGAGCTTGATCACTCTGATCTTCTCCATGCCTGGCTTTTTGATGAGCACATTGAACGCGGTCTGCTCTTCAGCAGCATCGCCGCCACCATCAGCAGGACCAGCCATCATGACTGCGCCGCCGGCTGCAGCCTCGATGCCGTA
The DNA here is from genome assembly GCA_016763115.1 of Phycisphaerales bacterium. GTDB lineage: Bacteria > Planctomycetota > Phycisphaerae > Phycisphaerales > UBA1924 > UBA1924. The sequence continues at coordinate 2,043 of JAESUL010000225.1, forward strand.
GGTATCCTTCATGTAATCGCCAAGATCAACAGCTTCCTTGAGGGTAAGCCCGGAGAGCTCGTCGCCGAGTTTGGTGATCTTTGCGTCAAATGTCTTTGTTGCTTCGTCGGACATGGTCCAACTCCTTCGTTTCATTACGCACAACTTTTCGTGTGCAGACTCGTTCATCCAAGAGGGGCCGAACCGTTCGACGCTTTAACCCTTCCCGATCGCTCGAGTACAGGGCCAGTCAGATGACAACGGGTTGTCTCTACAAACCGGAACCCAGCAACGCCGGGCTCCGGATTCTCTCAAATCTTCGCGATTGCTTCGCCGCTCTCGAGCTTCTCTTCCAGAGCCTTGACGATGCCCGCAAGACCGGAACCCGGCCCCGTGATCGCACCAACAAGCTTCTGTCCAGGGCCCAAGATCAACGCCACATCCTTAGCAATCGCCTCGTCGCGCGTTGGGTACTTGCTCAGTTCACGAACACCATTTTCACCGGTGAACAGCATCCCATCAAGAATCGCGCCCTTGAGCTCGATATCAGGGAACTTCTTCACCAACGCGACCACCTCACGGGCGACCACAACAACAGATTCGCCGCCATACGCAACCGCGCTGGCGCCCTGCAAGACCTCGGAAAGCCCGGCCAACCCGGAGTTGCCAAACGCCTGCCCAAAGAGACGATTACGCACAACCGTGACGCTGATCTCTTTCTTGGCAAGACCCTTGCGGATCGCATTTGTATCATTCGCGTCGATACCACGAAGCCCGATCACAAGCGCGTCCTCGGTATCACCGAGCCGGTCCTTGAAATCGCGGATCATCATTTCTTTGACGGGTTTACTCATCTGATGACCCTCCTTATTCTGCTTCTGCAGCAGTAAACGCGATCTGGACACCAGGTGTCATGGTCCCGCTCACGGTGATTCGTTTGACATACTCGCCCTTGACCGCCGACGGCCGGGCCTTCACAATCGTGTCCAAGAAGAAGTTGAAGTTCTCCAAGAGGTCGCCCTCCGAAAAACTCATCTTCCCGATCACACCATGCACATTGCCGCCCTTATCCGCACGGTACTCGACCTTGCCCGCAGCAAACTCGCCCACAGCATTGGCAACCTTGGGGGTCACCGTGCCGTTCTTCGGCGAGGGCATCAGCCCCTTAGGACCAAGCACACGACCGAGGCTCGATATCTCGCGCATCATCTCAGGAGATGCGATCGCGACATCAAAGTCGAACCATCCACGCGTAATCTCGTCGGCCAGATCCTTGCCGCCCGCTTTGATCGCACCCGCGTCGAGCGCGGCCTGCACATGCTCGGGCTTGCAGAACGCAATCACATTCTTGGACTTGCCGATACCCTTAGGCAACGACACCGCACCACGGACCATCTGGTCGGCGTGCTTGACATCCACGCCCAGGTGCATGCACACCTCCACGGTCTGGTCGAACTTGCCGGTCTTAAACTTCTTGAGTGTAGAGATCGCCTCGTTCGCTTCGACCGCTTCAGCCGGAACAAGCTTGATGTTCTCTTTCTGTGTCTTTGTCATTGCCATGATTAGCCCTCCACCACTACGCCCATGGAGCGGGCTGTGCCGGCGATGATCCGAGCGGCTGCATCAATGCAACTCGCGTTCAGGTCCTCGCCCTTCTCTTCAGCAATCTTCTTGCACTGCTCGATCGTGATCTTCCCGACCTTGTTGATATGAGGTTCGCCAGAACCTTTCTCAATACCCGCAGCCTCTTTGATCAACACACTCGCAGGCGACGACTTGACCTCAAACTCGAAGGTCCGATCGTTGTACACCGTGACGATGACACCAACAACCTTGCCGTTGAGCGCGCCGGTCGCCGCGTTGAACTGCTGAATAAACTGCCCAGGGTTCACACCCTTGGCACCAAGCACGGGTCCCAGAGGTGGCGCAGGCGTTGCCTTGCCACCGGGAGCCATAATCTTAAACTTTTCAGTTATTTCTTTTTTGGCCATCTGATCTCCACCTCCCACCCACAGGGAACTCTGTCTCGGCCTTTGGGACAGCCAGCGGGTGGTAAATACGGTTCACATGAAACACCCACGGCGCATACCGTGAGCAGGGCCCAGACTCTAGCCCGAGCCCACCCCAGATTCAAGTTTCTGCACGCAATTCCTGACAACAACAGGAGATGGACCAAAGCCCATCTCCGCTGCACCCCTCATTTCATCCACCCAGACTCCGCATCGCCATCCATGCCCCCAAATGAAACCACCCGCACCGATTCAATACCGGTGCAACTGGTCCCGCATGGCATTGATGATCTCCACCGAAAGCCCGTGATCCTCGGCCCGATCAATCATCTTCATCGCCACCGCATCGCGTTCCTGGGCCTGCATCAGGGCCGCAACCCCGAGCCAAGCACCCGCAGAGCTGTTTTTGTGCCCCCAACGCACCAGATCCACCACCGAATCACGCAAGACCGACTCAGACTCCTCAAACAGCACCATCTCCAACGGAGCCGCTGCCAAATCCGGATCGCTCGAATACGCGTAGTGAATCAACGCAATGCCGTCTATGTACTTATGCCCCATTACCTTAGCAATCCCGAGCTCACGCACCGCGAACCAGTCGTCGGGGTACTCATCGAGGTACGCCGTGTAGGCATCAATCGCGTCATCGAGGGCCCCGACACTCATCATGAGCCGGGCAACCTCGATCGGACTCATCTCATAGGTCCCCGCTTCGGGCTCGACTGCAACTTCTTCGCCCTCAGGCTCAGAAACGAACTCCTGATCCGGACCATACACCGCCCCGCGGTACCGGTACGGCGCGAAGTACCCGTATCCGCCGCGGAACCCGCTGGAGAACGAATACGAGTAGTTGAACCGGAGTCCGCCGGGGGTGTACCCATATCCGCCGCCGTTGTACCCACCGCCGTAGTACCACACCGTGTAGTACGAGTTGGTGAACGCATAGTCGAAGTATCCATCGCCGTTGTAATCATGGATCACCAGGTACCAACTGTTGGTGCAGTAGTAGCACCCGCTGTGATGCCCGTGGGTTGAATACCCGTGATTGTGATGGTTCCCGTGCTCATCGTCGTACCCGTCGTCATAACCCTCGTCGTATCCATCGTCGAATCCGTCGTCGTACCCATCCTCAAACCCGTCATCAAAGTCCCCGGCATCGTCACCGAGTCCGTCGCTACCGCCCGTGTCTCCACCTCCGACAACACCGGTACCGCTCAATCCCGTCGATGTCTTGCTCCCACCTGCCCGCTTGATCGGGATCGCGTTCTCGGGTGCAAAGCTCACAGGCACCTCGCCCACCGTCACCACGCTCTTGCCCGCACCAGGATTCCCAGGGCCCACCGATATGGTGGGCTTGTTGTTCATCGCGATGCGCCGTGAAGCGTCTTTCAGCGTCGAAAGCCGACGAACACCCTTCTTTTTCCCTGATTCGACGAACCTCCGCCCGCCTGCCGTCTCGCGAGCCTTCAGGGTCCGCGATGTATCTGATGCACCCGCGTTGGGCGTTCTGTTCGCCGGCGACACCGAATCCACCGGCACCTCACGCCACACCGGACGCTTCACGGTGTTCACCGACTTGCTCGTCTGCCGGGGCCGCGTGCTCGTCGGTTTCGCGGCCGGTCTGGTAGCCGGCTTCACCGCCGGGCGGGTTGTTGGCCTGGTCGTTGGCCGCGTGCTCGTCGGACGCGTTGGGGTCACTCTTCGGGTCGGGCTCGTTGGACGAGCCGCAGGCTTGGGAGCCGTACGCTTCGGCGCTGCCCGTTTAGGCGCAACACGCTTAGGTGCTGCCCGCTTCGGCGCTGCCCGTTTAGGCGCAACACGCTTATGCGCTGCCCGTTTGGGTGCTGCCCGCTTGGGTGTTGCCCGTCGCGTTGGCTTTGGTGCCGCCTTGCGGGTCGGCTGTTGGGTGGGCTGGGCGCTGCGCTGCTTGGCGGGACGCGCAGATTTCTTCTCCGGTGCTTCACCACCCGACGCCGATCCCACCACAATCGCTGCGCATGAAACAAACACACACACCCCCCGCATCATCCCAACGCGGATACCCCCGCGAACACCCCCGCTCGAACGAGTAATCTGCTGGGCGACGATCTGCAATGGTGTTGTGTTCCGCATTTCAATGCTCCTATTCTTGATGATATCCGTCGATGACCCCGACCCGGTTGCACCCGAATCGAGCATCGTTCCAAGAGCCCGGCTATGCTGCAACGATGAAGATTCACCCGCACAAACCGGCACTCGTCCTCCCGATCCTCGCCCTGCTCGCTGTGCTGTGCGCAACCAGCGGGTGCTCCAACTTCCGCGTGGGAGGCTCTGGAGGCTCGGGCACAATGTCGAGCGAATCGAGTTCTACGCTCTTCAAAGCCAGTCTGCCCACACGGGCCTACACCTCCAAAGACGCCAATACCGCTGATATCTACCTTACCGACCTTTCCGACGAGGACCTGACAATCTTTTTCCAATCCGAGACAAACTGGACCTCCCTCTCGGGCTCGATGGTCCATATTCACCTCTTTTTGAACCCCAAGCCCGGAAAAACCCCCATCGAGTCCACCGCAGCAAACGCCACCATCCGCTACATTATTCTTGTTGACGGACAGATCGGCGTCTACGACGGGGCCGGTTTCATCCTCCCGAGCAAGAAAATCGGCAAAAAAACACTCGCAGGCACCCTCCGCAACGCCCCGGCCCAACTCACCCGCAAAACCACGGGGTTCAGCGACCTCCTCGGCATCACCCGCATCGACCTCAGCTTCAGCGCAAAGCGCAACGCACCCAAAGCCGATGCCCTCGCCGACCGCCTCAACGCCCTCTCGTCGGCTGCCGAACCGATCGACTAAGTCGAGGCCGTCGGCTCCTTTCTTGGTGGGATGGGCTTTCTTAGTGGGATGGGCTTCCAGCCCGTCTCTTTTGCTTGCTCTGACTCAGGAAGAAGACGGGCTGGAAGCCCATCCCACCAGAAGAAGATTCGCTGTCAGACACGACCCAGCACCCGCCGTTCCCTCAATAAAAAAGCGTGCTTCTGCACGCCTGCTGTCCCTGCCCAACGACCAATCCCTACGGGCAGCCCGCATTGAACAAAGCGAGGTACGCGAAAATATCCTGCAGGTTCAACACCCCCATCGGCTCGGCGAGATCGCCCGCGGGGTCCTGGGCATTGAAGAACCCAAGAAATGCGAACACATCTTGCAGGTTCAGATTCCCGTTCTGGTCCAGATCCGCATCGCACACCGGCTCGCACACCAGGCTCGAAATCACGAACGCATCAATCGCCCCTTCCGTCACCGAGTTGTTCGGGCTGTCAGCAACCAAGAACCGGACCCGGAACGAATCCGTCACCGCGACATACTCATCAACCGCGAACACCTTCTGGTTCCACCCGTTCGTTGTGGAGATGGATTCAATATCTACCCACGAGCCGCCGCCATCGTCGGAAAACTCGACCCGCAAAAAATCATCGCCGTCATCATTGTAAAACCAGCAGGCAAACCCCACCATCGGGCCATCAAGCCCGAGCAGATCGAACACCGGCGAGAGCAGCACCGTCGTGCCCGAATCCACATCCTCACCAAACGAGTTGCCCGTCACAAAGCACTGACCCGATCCGTCGAAATCCGACACCGGATCATTGCGATCAAAGTCCCCGGGCACCCCACGCTCCCAGGTCCCCGTCCCCACGCCAAAGTCACTCACACTCCACCCGATGTCCTTCTCGAACGAATCGGTAATGCTCACAAACTGGTCCACGGCCGACACGGTCTCGAACGCGGCCGCCGCCCCATCTCTGGGCAGCACCCACACGCTGCCATCAGTTCCATCTGCCTCAAAGTAGTACCGCACAACCGCCGGGCACGCGATCGCCGGGAACAGTCCTTCATACACCCCGCCCCCGCTCGGCGTCATCTGTACACTCGAATACCCCGTCCCCGAATCAATGTACATGCTCACCACACCATTGGGGACCACGCCGTCGCCCGGCGCGACAGTGATCGAAACCGCATCACCACCCGCCGGATCAATCATCATCGGGTTGTTGCCTACAAGCCCGAGCACCAATCCCTGAGGCAAACAAATCCCCCGCGGGTCCGCCATCGCTGCCAACAATCCGGTGTTGAGCACCGATGTCCCCTGGTTCCCGCCAATCCCATCGCACCCCCCATTGGTATGAATCGCAATTACCTCGCCCGTCACCTCGTCGAGCACCGCCCCGCCCGAGTTGCCCCCGGTTGAATCCACTGCATAGGTCACGATGGTCGATGCGATATCCACCAACGCACCCGCATCCGTTTTCTGCACAAGGTTCAAGGTCGCAGGCATCGGCGCACTGGTCAACCCGTACCCCGTGATCCGGATCGAACGCCCATCAAGCGAAGGCATCTGGGTAGCCAGCGTATAACTCGCCCCCTGCGCCGCCAGCGCAGAAAGCCCCGTATTGGCATTGTCAAAGACCCCAAAGAATCCCCAATCATTGCCCAGCCCGGTTGCTCCAGCGGTATCTTGAATCGAAGCGGGGTCCACCGGGTATTGGTCTTCGGGGCCGGGGTGCATGGGCGTTCCGGTGATCGATGACAGCGGAACATTGAACTGCACGACATCGCCGCCGTTGCCCAGATCGCAATGCCCCGCGGTGATCATGCACCGCCCCTGCGTACCGACCAACCACGCGGTGCATTCGATCGGCATCAGCCGCCCAACCCGCGGATCACTCGACACCACCCGGTCATCCGCCCCACACAATGATCGGTTTGATTGGATCGGCTCCGACGCCATCACCCCAACGATCTCAACGCGGCTGACCCCTTGATCGCTGCCCGCGGAAACCATCAACTCGACAAGCACGGTTGGGCCATTGAAATACGCCGAGGTATCTTGCCACTCTCGCAATCCCTGAGCATCCAAATACTGCACATACCCATCAAGCAGCGAGGTCACACGCAGATAGCTCGCCCGCGAATGCTTGGTCGATGGCGAAAGCACGATCTCGCCAAACCGGACCCGGACCCACTCGCTGTCCTCCACGCCGATCTCGGTTTTCCACCCGACCACATGCTGAGGACGGTCAGCCACCACCCCGTCGGCATCAACATTCTCGAGCATCCGGATCTCCCCGGACGAAACCGACAGGGCGATCTCACGCTGATTCCCGCCACCAAAGGCCGACGAACAACAGAGCCCAAGCACACAACCAATAAAGAATACAGATTTCATTCGGATCTCCTGAGCGCGATGCACGCCCAAGATGTTTTCGGACGAATGAAATCGTCGCGCACACAATCCGCCTCATCTCCATATGGAAAAAAGGTCCAGAGTCCAAAATCGTTGTTTTTGCTCGGTTTTCGACCCGAATCAGCCCAACATACCGGTGCTCCACGGGTCCCGCCCCGCGTACCACTCATCGAGCGTCCCGATCGTCGCCGACCGGTACAGCATGGTCAGTTCATCCTTATCGAGTGCAAACCCGTTGAGATCGGGAGCCGACATCGCGTCGTATTGAGTTGGATCGACCATCTTCAGATCCGGGTCGGCGATGTTCGACTCGCCCCGGTACGCCGACTCGTACTTCGTCCGCAGCGCCCAGTACCGCGACGCGTAGAGATCAAACGCTTCGGCCTCGGTGTTGGCGAGTTGGTTCCCGAACGATGGTGCGTCGGGATCGGTTGCTGAAAGATGCTCGTCGCTCGTCACAATGTCGGACCCAAAGAGAATCCGCCCACGGTACCGATCCAAGAACGCAAGCAGTTTTTCGCGTGGGTGCTTTGAGATCTCGCGGATCATCCACTTGGTCGCGCTGGTGTCGAGGATCAGTTTCGGGTGCCGATCGAGCAGCCCGCCGAGAAACTCGAGATCCTCGGGCCATCCGCCCATGTGCGCCGCTAGGCACGGCGCGCCGGTTCTTTCAAGCAGCCGCTCGAGCGATTCATACTGCGAACGCTTGGTCCCGTACCGCGATGCATCCTTGTACATGGTCTGGAACCAGGTATCGGGGTCGGCGACATGCACCATCAGCATCATCCCCAGATCAATCGCACGCTGGGCAACCTTCATCCGCCAGGGCGAATCAAACCCGAGGATCTCCGCCGGATCAATATCCAGCGTGTCCACATAGTCCCGCAAACGCGGCGCGCCCCAGAACTTGACCATCCGCGCCCCGTACGAATGCCACTCGTCGAGGTTCTCGACAAACCCTTCGGTGAACGCCCATTTCTTGTCCGGGTGCATGTACTCGGGGATAGCGACGAACGAGATCCGCTCGCCCATGACCTCTTTGACCGCCGACGCCTGGGCGAGTTGTGTCTGCGAGTACACCCGCTCAATCCCAAACAGGTCGCACACCCGCCGATACACTTGGGCAGCGCCGACGCCGTTGATGTGCGCGTGGGCATCAATAATCGGGCACACGGGCGCACCGAGTTTCTGGGCTTCGTGGGCATAATCAACGCCAAAGCGGTTTGCTGCGGTCTTTGCCCGCTCGGTCCCTGCCTGTTCCGTACCATGCATCTGTTCAGCCATCGCTTCTCCCGTTCCCCTCAACGCGCAAATGATAGACCTAACCGATCAGTTAGAAAAGGGCAGCCCCGATTCCCCACCCTCCTCGGCTCCTCGCATCGTCCTTGCCCACGACTGGCTCGTCGGGCTGCGTGGCGGCGAGTGGGTCCTCGACCAGATCGCCCTGGCCATCAAACAACTCAACCCCGCCCCGCCGCACCTCTACACCATGTTCGATACCGGCGCGCCGATCACCGAGCGCATCGACGCGATGCCCAAGACCCTCAGCCCGCTCAACTCGACACCGCCCGCTCTGCGACGCTGGCTGTTGATGCGCTACCCGAGCGCGGTTCAATCACTCACCAAATCACTGCACGCTGACCACGCCACCAACCCCATCAACCTGCTGATCTCGACGAGCAGCGCGAAAATCAAGTCACTCGCTGCCCCTGCCGGCGTGCCCCACCTGTGCTACTGCCACTGCCCCGCGCGGTATCTTTTTTCACAGAGCGACCAATACGCCACCAGGGGGATCAAGGGCGCCGCCCGCGGGCTCGGGCTCCGCGTGTTCGGCAGATCCCTCCGAAAATACGACACCTCCACCACCGACCGCGTCACCGAGTTCATCGCCAACTCAACCCACACCCAGAGCCAGATCCGCGAACACTACAGCCGCGACTCCATCGTCATCCACCCGCCCGTCCGCACCGATTTTTTCATACACGATCCGTCCGTCGCACGCACCGAAGACCTCCTCCTCGTCAGCGCACTCGAACCCTACAAACGCGTAGACCTCGCCATCGATGCGGCGATGATCGCCTACCGCCCACTCAACATCGTTGGTTCTGGGTCACACGAAAAAACCCTCCGCGCCCACGCCAAACGGGCCGCACGCAAACACCCCCACTCCAAGCCCATCACCTTCCTCGGTCGTATCAACGACGAGCAACTCCGCGATCAGTACCGCAGATCCGCAGCCTTCTTGTTCCCGCAGATTGAGGACTTCGGCATCACCGCCGTCGAAGCCCAAGCCTGCGGGTGTCCCGTCATCGCCCGCAACGCAGGCGGCGCACTCGATTCGGTCATCGACCAACACACCGGTATCTTGTTCAACGAACCAACCGCCGAGTCCATGACTGACGCGATCGAAAAAGTGCCCGCCGGAGCGGACACGGCCTCGGCGTGCAGAACCAATGCCGAGCGATTCTCGGCCCAAGTGTTCCGTGATTCGATGCTCACGATTGTTATGAAGATGTTGAAGAGTTGACTACTCGTTGTCTTCGATGGGTTCTTGATCGATGTCGATCCGTTCGCCGTGGTGCATGACCGCGAGCACACGACCCACGAACAACTCGTAGTTCGATTCCAGATCAATTCGCCGAGAGACCTCGCAGTCAAACCAGATCGGGCACCGTGTCAGCATGGGCGAGCCGGTGACCAGGGTCTTGGTCGGGATCGCCTCGAACGGATCGTCGGCAATGGGCTCGATGATTGTCGAGACCGTGGTCTCGTCAAAGCTGAATCGTCGCGAGATGATTTTATCCTCCGCCGACACGATCCCGATCGCGAACGAACGCGAATCACGGATCAGCGGATCAATCGCGTGCCCCTTGCGGGCCGCCACGCACAAAAGCGCGGGCGAGTCGCAGCACCGCTGGACCGAATGCACAAGCATCCCCGCACGCTGCGTGTCATGGGCAGCGGTCATCAAATACAACCCCATCGGGAACAACCCGAGGATCTCTGAGACCAAACTATCCGTCGTTGAAGGCAACCGAGTCTCCGATTGGCACCGTCAGCCTGTCCATCAGGCCCGTGCTCCCAGATCATCGGCGAGTTTGAGGGTCGCATTTGTTGAAGCTTGGAAATCTCATATCCCATGCGCAAATTATGCCACAAGACCTAACCCCTTGCCAGTCAATACCCTCCGATTCTTTCAACCCCCAGAGCCCTCCCCAAACCGGCGCATGGATATCCACATTCATTCCCCAATCTGTTTCAGCCAGTTGCAATTAGGGTCGAATTGGGTGATACTTCCATAGATGACCACCACGGAGGCAAACACGAGTGCCCTTTACAGGACAGGCCAACGCCACGATCGATGCCCAGTCGCGCCTTGCGATCCCGGCCAAGTTCCGCAATCGCTGGAACCCACAGATCGAGGGCAAGACCTGGTACTGCGTGCCTTGGCCCAAGACCGGAGCACTCCGGCTGTACACCGAATCGATGTACGAGCAACTCTTCACCGCGGGTCGTCGGAATCCTTCGCTGACACCCGACGAAGAGCAAGCCGAGCTCGATGTGATTCTTCACTCGGTGACCGAGCAGGTGAACATGGACGCCAACAACCGTATCCGCTTGCCCGCCTGGCAGGTGCAGACGCTGTCACTCCCCGAGGAGGTGATCGTCCTCGGTGCGGGCGATCGGATAGAAATCCGTCCACGCGAACAATGGGAAGCGAGCTTCACGGATCGACTCGACAAGATGGCGGCCCTCGCTTCCATGCTCGCCAAGCGGGACGGGGCGAACTGACCAATGAACGAGCGAATGAACGAATGAACGACCAGAACACCCGATCGTGCAGCGTGCCAGGCAGGCACGCTGCCGGTCGATCAAGCAACATCCAACCCGCGCCGCAAAGACGCCAACCGGGACGGATCGAACGCCTCAGCCATGCTGAAGCAACCACGGGGACACCCTCGTAGACATTTGGACTGAATCGCTTGGTGAAGGCCTGCAAAGCCTTTGATCTA
>JAESUL010000226.1 GCA_016763115.1 Phycisphaerales bacterium
CTCGCCGCGATTGATGGTCATGGTCGCTTCGCGCATGGCGACGACTTCGGTGTTTCCTGAGCCGTAGATCTTGGAGATTGCAACGGTCTCGATTGCGGGTGCATGTTGTGTCATGAAAGCACCTCGTTGGGTTCAACGCTCATGGCTTTTCGGATGCCTAGTGCACTGCCCACAATGCAAATCACCATGACCGCGAATGCCAGCCAAACGAGCATGTCAGGCGTCACAATCACCCTTCGGGGAAAGAATGGGAACAAGCGTTTGCCTATGAAATAGGCAAGAACATAGGCAATTCCGCCGAGCAAGAATGCTTCTTGAAGCACCAATCCAAGAATCACACGGTCCTTGGCGCCCATGAGTTTGAGAAGTGCGATATCGTGGATTTTGTCGAGGGTCATCGTATATAAAATCAACGACATGATGATCGCCGAGATCGCGACGAGCAAGACTCGGAAGAGTCCGATCTGTCGACGCGCTCGATCGACCGGACCTTGAAGCAAGAGCTGACGTTGTTGTTCGCCGCTGTACACCGTCACATCCGCCCACCCGCTCATGACCGATCGCACGATTTCGATATCAACGCCGGACTTGAGATTCACGAGGATCGCGCTGACCATTGGCGATCCGAACGCGGGATTCTTGTTTGCCGGCATATTCGCCCGCTCGAGCATTCCAGGTTGAGATCGAGTGATTTCATCGTTCTCTGCGCGGCCTCGCCTAGCTGCGCGTTCTAATCGCGTCGCTTCGCCCGCAGCATCGAACTGGATCGCTTGGGAGTCGGCGATGCTCATGAAGGCCAACCCGTCGCCACCGGAACTAATCATGTTTTTCGTGATGCCGACGACACGGTAGGTGTCCTTACCCAGCGTGACATCCTCGCCCACACCCAGCCCGAGGGTGATGTCTGCGACCATCTCGTAGTGCCCTTGGGCGATGGTTCGGCCTGACACAATCGGCAGCCACTCTCCGCGATCGTCGGGCCAAGAAAGCCCAACGATGGAGATCCGAACCGAACGCCCTTGGTGTTCACGCTGGACCGTATGGGTGACGAATCGGCGTGCATCTGCGACCCCGGGCACGGTCCGTGCTCGATCCTCAACATTGGCAGGCAGTCTCGAAAGCTCGGCAAACGGGCCTCGGGTGTCGCCTTGGACAATCCAAAGATCTGCATCGAGTTCGTCGATCAACAGCACCGCGTCTTCTTCGATCCCCTTGTAAATGCCGCCCGTCCCCATGACGATCATCAGCAACAGCCCGAGCCCGACCGCGGTGAGCAAGAACCTTCCCAAGTTAAACCGGACATCGCGGATGGCCAGGTTCATTGGATCACGACCTTCTTCTGGTCGCGTAGTGCGCCCTGCTTGGGTGTGCGGAGGATCGTATCGCCTGCGTTGATGCCTTCGGCGACTTCAATCGAGTCGCGTCCTTGTGCGCCAAAGGTGCAAGGTGTCCAACTCGCGTGTCCTTTACGCAAGACATACACGCCGCGATTTCCTTCGACCATTTTGACGAAGTTCATGGGCACCGTGAGTACACCGTTCAATCGTGCTGTTTCGATGTAGACTTCGCCGCGTTGCCCGATCGCCCAATGCGTGGGGAGTTGTTCAATCACAACATCAACAATGAACTCGCGGGTTTCCGGGTCAGTCTCGCGCCCGAGACGAACGACATGACCGGTGAATGGGTCGTTGGGTTGTGAGCGGAGCACGACACGGGCGGGTTGGTCGGGCGAGAGTGAAGCCATCGCGGTTTCATCAACCCATGCGGAGAGCCAGATTTCATCGAGGGAAATCAATGAATAGATCCCCGATCCTGGCACGACGATTGATCCTTCATCCCGTTCACGCCGAACAATCAATCCATCGAATGGCGCCTTGATGACGGTATCTTCGAGCAATGCTCCATGGTACTCGAGTGTTTTTTCCGCAGCGATGCGCAGCATCCTGCCCTCAGCGACCCCGGCTTTGGTGCTCGCGAGGTCTGCCTGGGCGATGGCGACTTGCTCTTGGGCTTTATCGAGTTCGGATTCATTGGCTGCCCCTTGCTCGAATGCCTTGCGGATACGATTGATTTCTCGCTCAACTTGGCGAAGAACCGCTTGGGCCCGCGATTCATTTGCTCTGAGACGATCGAGTCCTGCTGTCGCAGCCTCTGAGTTGGCTTGTGCAATTTCGACCTGCCGGATGACGTCTGAATTATCGAGCCGAGCGATGATTTGACCCGCGGTTACACGATCACCTTGATCGACACCCAGTTCAATCAGTCGCCCCTGAATCTTTGGTGATATCACCGTAGATATGCGGGCTTGAACGGTGCCGGTGCCCATGACCTCGACAACCAGTTCTCTCGATTCAACCTTATGACCAATGACAGAGATCGGCCGGAGAACCTGCGTATAGAAAACGAAACCCACCGCGGCCAGAAGAAGAACGATAAACAGTATTCGGCGGACGATGCCCATGAAGCCGTCCCTTTCTTCTCATTGCTGAGTACTCCTCCTGCGTTGTATGATAGCACAACGCCAACCATGGATTGCCAAAATCGAACCTATACGCGGGCGATGTGGTGATCCGAGCGTACATAGACAAGTTGTACTTATACCCCGAAACGACGGACGAAACCTCGTTGCATCACGGTTCACGGTCGCCCTAAGGGCGAGTCAGATTTACGGACTCCATCTCTTCAAGTGTGAATGATGCACCGATATTCTTGGCTTTCTCCGCAGCGTATTGAAGATCAACTCGATCACCCTCAGATCCGGCTACCAAGAACCGGAAGGTGCTTGTGCTCTTGCCAGAGATCCCTTTCTCAAGAAATATCTTGTTCGGACGGTGCTCGACGGGCTTGATTGTTCGATCGAAACGATCGGATACCGTTCCCGAGAGCACGACATCTGCCCCGCTGAGTTCGAGCAAGTCAGGCATCCCGATATTCTTCTTGGCAGCGAGTCCCATTCTTGTTGGGATGATGTTTTTGTTCTCGATCTCGACCGTGATCTCCCAGAGTTCACCATCAAGGCGTTTGACTCCGATCCACTTAAACGCCAACTCGGGCATGCTCGATGCATGGAACATCGTGAATGCAAAGTTGCGGTGGCATCCCTCTTCGAGCATAAACGGCGGCGTGACCCGCGAGGAGAACTTGGTCCCCCCGCCGATGAGCACCTTGCCGTGCCTCGGGTGGTCGTACTCGGTGTAGTCTGTAAAGGTCTGTCCAAAGAGCATCCGGTCCTGCCAGTGCATCCGCTCTTCTTGGGAAAACTCGCGATCAGGATCGGGCATCATGCGCGAGTTGGTCCACAACTCGTTGGTAAAGCTCGTGATCCCGAGCCCCTCGGCCAACCAGTTGACAAACCCGCCATGCACCGTGTACAGATCCGCATGGATCACCATGTAGTTGTAGTACGGCAGCAAATCCTCGCCGGCTTCACCGAGTTGGTCGTACACCCGTTTGTCTGATCGTGAATACAGGTTCTCGCTGTACGATGCACCCGGCCCACGCAACAGCATCCCTCCTGTATTGTGGTAGCTCTGCCCGGCTGCGATGTTGGGATGACTCAGGACGAACCGCCCCACCGCCGCGGTCTCTGGACGATCAAACGGGTGTTCGCCGGCCCCGAACTGGATGTAGTTGGGCTGCCAATCGCTTGGCCAGTTGCGGTTCATGTCATATCCGCCCGGGCCATCTTCATTTATCCGCCCATCACCGTCGTTGTCGATGCCCTCTGAACCCAATCGAGTCAGATTTCCTTGCACACCTTGGGGAGCACGCTCGATGATCCGTGGATCGATCTCGTTGCGGCGGTATCGCCCGTTGGGATCGAGTTTCCACATCTGGGTGATGTGCCCGTCGCCGTCGAGATCGTCGGGCCCGTCTTCATCGAGCAGCCCATCAAAGTCATTGTCGGTTGGACGCTGCCCGGTGCGCGCGGAATGGGGCGAGTTGGGATTGGTGAACCATTCCGCCCGCCCATCGGGATTCACCGACGGCACAAAGTAGAACGAAACCCGGTCGACGAGTTGAGTGAGTTGTTCGACCTGGCCGTAGCTCTTGGTCAGGTACCAGATGGAATACAACACTGTTTCAGTGGCTTGAATCTCATTGCCGTGCACATTGCCGTCGATGTACATCGCCGGTTTCTCTGATGCCGGGCCGGTCTCTGGATTATTCAGCGTGATCGCCCACAAATCCCGCCCCTGCTCGCTCTTGCCGATGGATTCGAGCGTGAGCAACTCTGGGTAGGCATCCACAAGATCGTGCACGATCCGCGTGACCTCCTCGTAGTCATAAAACCGATTCCAAGAAACATCAACCCGCGAAGGCACCTGCTGCTGAGCATGGACCATCGGCGTGCACATACCCAATGCCAGTGCAAAGGAGATCGCCCATGATCGAACGGTGTTGGTCAATATCTTCACAGTGAGTCTCCAATTCGCAGCGTGCGATTGCCGAATCTTGGGTCAATAATTTCGATTGTTTCATTCTCGATACGATCGGTGCGAATAATCCAATGATGCTCGGATCGCCCGCCATTGGCGGAGATCCCCCAGACCCGTGAAACCCGCTGCCCGGTGACGATTCGATCAACTTCGGCCGACATCCGAATGACCACCGGGCGGATGGTGCGTTTGGATTGTGAATACGCCGTCGAGGTAGGCATCTCGCCCTCATTGATCATCGCAAAGCGGATCTCGTACAACCCATTAGCGAGTTTGTTCACCTCTGGCCCCGCGACCTCGATCTGTGGGCGTGATTCAACCAACGAGACCACAAACGCGGTCTGTCCGGTGACGAGTTCTTCAAGCTGCCCCGCTGGCGGGTTGATCTTCGAGAGCGGGATAAATCCACCAATCTCAACCGGCCCAAGCGTTGGATGATCGAACGGCTCCCACTCGACAAACCCATCGACCCCCGCGGACTCAAAGTACGCGAGCCATTTGGCATCCTCGCTCTTCGGTTTCTTCTTCGATTTCTCGTCTTTGACAGTTTCCGCTTCGGGCTCCTCTTCTGGGATTCGCTGAATCTCCACGCCTGCCTGGGCTGCAAACCCGACGATCATCTCAGGCGTCACCATGCTCATCATGGATTCATCAATCGCCTCGCCTGTTTCCGCTTCGTACGCCTCGACGAGTTCGTCGATGGTTTCCTGGCTGATGTCGCCGATCCCCGATGGGTGCAGCCCTGAATCGTCCTGCTCATC
Source organism: Phycisphaerales bacterium (assembly GCA_016763115.1). GTDB lineage: Bacteria > Planctomycetota > Phycisphaerae > Phycisphaerales > UBA1924 > UBA1924. The sequence continues at coordinate 5,201 of JAESUL010000226.1, forward strand.
TGCTTCCTCTGTTGTCTCGGCATCATCTTCGGACGCATCGTCGTCTTTCTCGGGTTCGGGGCGGACCCAGACCGCGGTGGCAAAACTCGGCACTCCCATCTGGGCGTACATCCATGAATGAAAACTCCCCGCATCATCGCCCTTAGGAGCGGATTTCTGCCCGGTCGCTTCCTTATAGAGTTCGCTGGCGTGCTTGTACAAATCAACATCGCCCGCATCAATCCCCTTAGGGGCACGCCCGCTGGCGTCCTTGCCCTTGGAATCAGGCAGATTGACAAGATTGTCGTGTGATCCATAAGTGATGCTCATCACAATGTTGCGGTGACCTAGCACAAACTCGGCAAGTGCCGCGGATTCAGGCTCGGAGAGTTGGTACATGCCCGAATCCATTGCGTATTCGTCCCACCGGTGCATGAAGTTCTTGTTGAGATCAACCAATCCAAAGCCATCCTCGTTGATCAAACCATCCTCATCGTTATCGATGCCCTCGGTGTACAGCGTGAACACCGCGCGTTGCCCATCCTTTGTATCAGGCTTGATGTTCATCCTTGGATCATCTGGATCGCTCATGTGTGTCGCGGCGTCTTCGATGGGTGGCTCAAGCCTTCGCATCATGGTGATGTACCCATCGCCGTTGAGGTCGTCCGCGCCGTCTTCATTTGCTTGACGATCACGGTCATCGTCGGTGCTCCGGGCATTGCCGCGATAACCCATGGTCAACGAGTTCGTATTCCGCACCGCCCCATCGGGGTTCACCCGTGGGATAATGTAGATCGTCATCGAGTCGAGCACCTCGCGGTGCTCCTCAAGAATCAGCTTGGCCACGCCCAATGCTGTTTCTGTACCAATAAGATGACGCCCATCAATCCCCGCGGTGATCAACAATGCTGGCAGTTC
>JAESUL010000227.1 GCA_016763115.1 Phycisphaerales bacterium
ACGGCGAGCAGTACCGCCCGGATTGTATTGCTTGTGCCTTATCCGTCGATGGGCAATGGATCCGAAGCCCGTCCCTCGGCCCAGTCCTTGAACTTGGGCCAGAAGATTTCTTGGATGAGAATCTTGGCGCAGGCAGCGAGTGGGATAGCGATGAGCATACCGAAGATCCCGAAGAGGGCACCGCCGGCGAGCGAGGCGAAGAGGATCGTCGGGGTGTCCATGCCCGTGCTTTTGCCCTGAATCTTTGGAGTCAGGATGTAATCATCGAGGGCCTGACCAAGGAAGTAGAGCGCGGTTGGAGCGCCGATGACCCACCAGATTGCGCCACGGAAATCGGCGTACCCCTGGAGCAGCAAAAGCACAACAGCGATCGGCACGCCGACAAGGGCGAGGTAAGGAACGATACTCAAGAACGCGACGATGGGGCCAAGGATGAAGGCACCGGGGACACCGATGAGGAAGAACCCGATCGAGAACACAACCGATTGGATCACCGCGATGGTGATGCGCCCGCGGATGAACCCGGAGATCACGCGGTCGAACTTGACAAGCAGGATCATAATCTTGGTGCGGTTTTTGTCTGGGAGTAATCCCGACCCGAAGCGTTGAAGCCCGATCCATTCGGTGGCCGTAAAGAAGAAAAAGAACGCGGTCAGAAAGCCCATAAACCCGAGCCCGAAGAGGGCGCCGACGAAGGAGAAAATGCTTCGAACAGTCTCCATGCCAACCCCAGCCGCGGCTTGTGCGATCTGAGATTGATTCGTTTCAATCCAGTTTGATACGAGATCAAAGGTTCCCACCCAGGGCGATTTCTTCGCGTTGTTGGTCTCGCCGTTCTTGTCGGCAGCGACTTCGTTTTTGGCTTGACAATACTTATCGAATACAAAGATCCACCCGCCTTGGGCACCCTCCGCTTTAAGATAGGCGTGGGCCTCATCTCGTTGGTCCTCTGCAGGAAACTGGTCGTAGGCCTTATCAATCGCTGTGATATTATTTGTGGTGTTGGTGGCAAAGGTGGTGAGTTGGGCGACGCCGTAGGCGGTGCCGAGGGTTGCGGGGACGATGATGAACAAAACAACGCCGGCGATGATGCCGATGACGGAGGTCCTGCGCGAGATCGTGAACTTCTTCATCGACCAGCGGATGACGGGCTCGAAAAGGTACGCAAGCAAAATCGCAAGAATCAACGGCACGGTGACAACCGAGAGTTTCTGAGCGAGCAGGATCAGCAGCAAAATACTGAGCCCCACGAGCACATCACGGACAGGCTGCATCTGCCAGAGGTGCAGCTTGGACCAATCCGGCTTGGTGCGTGTTTTTTTGGTCACCGCTTTTTTGGTGATTTGCTTGGCTGTTTTTTTGGTCGATTTGGAATCGCTCATAGCAACAGCATAGCAGCAATCACCAGATTCTGCTCAGTGAATCGAGGTCAGATCAGGATCAGCGAAGGCATCGTCGAAGTCATACACACCGTCGAAATCGTCGATGTGGTCGTCCTCGGTGGCCCGCATGAGGTCGGCGTTGACGAGCGCGAAGATGATGTTGCCAAAGTCGCGGGTCTCGGTGATGCCCCACTTGCCCAGCACGGTCATGGCCATCAAGCCGTACCGGTCGATGGCGAAGTCACGCAGCCCGATGCACAACTCGGTCCCAGAAACATGTCGGGTGTCGTCAGCGATACCCAGTTCGGTCAAAATCGCTTCGACCGCCTGCCCGTGGACCGTCTCGGCCGTACGGGCGAGCCCGTCGCGGATAAACTGGAAGCTCTGCGGCGCGTACCCGCCAGCGCTTTCCATGAGTTTCACGATGTCGATCTGGACTTGGGCCATGGTTCGGTGATCTGCCTTTCGTGCACAGAAGGATACGCCTGTATTACCGATTCGGGACAATCGGGGTTCAACCTTTATCTTTTCGTGCCGCGGAGGGGTTTGGTTGCGAGTTTGGGCACAGAAATCATGTATGGGTGGTGGTTTGGGGGTTCTGGCGGTCTAGCTGTCCTATCTAGGCACTGACCTGTAGTCTTGGAATTATTAATCAGGCAAAAATCATTCTGCACGAGCAGCACCACTAGGACAACACTGTGTGTGATAAATGCCATGCCACACCATTTCTACTTGGTGGACTTCAAACGACAATTTTCGAATACCTGGGTGTTCCAAACTCCAAAAACAAGTCGAACCCACGCGATACTTCTTTGACAACTCCTTTGTTGTATTTATCCAAACTGATTTGAAGATCAACTCCTCCCCCCAGCATCTAACAGTGTCCATATGGCCATGTTTCTCTGCGAGTCGCAACAAGCCATCAACCATTGACCAATTTGTAGCCATTGCACCTGCATTTTTCTTCAGATCCTCTATCCGAACACTATCTCCCGTATTCGATGGAGTAACTCTGAAAGTTAAAAATGGCGGATTGATACAAAACACATCATTCCTAGATGGTAGATACACTTCGTACAACAATGCATGAAAACCACGGACCCAATCACGACAGGCACGGATTAGAATTCCAGCAGATGCCGCTGGCACCCGCCTACCGTCTTCGAGATGAACTGGCCGATTGAATACTGATCTTATTTGATTCAATCTGTCTTCACTCCAATCATCGGGGTCTAAGAGATTTAGCGAGTAATAAGCAGAGGATGTTCCGTCTTGCTTTTGCTTAGATTCTCTATCACACTTTGCATGAACCCACAGTATGGCTGGCTTTCTATTGTCCCCCACACCTTTGCCGAGCACTCCCTTAGGAACAATATGCTCGTCCGTAGCACAGCTTGGTTTTGTTCCGTCAAACCCTCTGAATGGTGTTCCACAGAGAAAACAAAACGATGTTCTCGCTCTGGCCCTATCCAACTCCTTTGCTGTCTCTATCTTGATAGCCACGAATTTATCCGCTACGCATATGCGTGCAGGCCTGGCAGCATCAGGTTGACGCCGAAGTAGGTCCAGAGCATGACGATGAAGCCGATGATGCTGAGCCAAGCGGTGGTGAGTCCGCGGTCTTTGAGTTGCATGTGCCTCGCGTGGATCACGATCAGATAAACAATCCAGGTCACCAGTGCCCAGGTTTCTTTGGGATCAAACGCCCACCATCGCCCCCACGAATGGTCCGCCCACCATGCACCGAGCAGGGTGCCGACGCCGAGGGTCCAGAAGGCGAGTTGGAGAACGGTCATCGTGGCGGTGTCGAGGTCTTTGAGGGTGCGCTGGCGTCCGGTGTTGCCGTCGGAACTATCGAGCCCGAGTGCGCCCCCGGCGAGGGTGCCCCCGCCCGCGGTGGTGGCTTGGGTGTTTGGAAAGAACTTGGCGGAGTAATGCGTGCCCAGATAAAACAGCGAGCACATAAACCCGAGTGTGATGAGCCCGTAGCTGGTGAGCACGGTCGTCACATGGTACTTGAGGAGGACCGAGGTGTTCAAAATAGCCGCTTCGCGTCCGATGGCTACGCCGGGGATGCCGGTCTGGGTCGCGGTGATGAGCACGAGGAACCCGGTGCCCGCAGCCGCGGCGCCGAAGAGCCATTGTTTGCGCCAGAGCATAATTGCGGTGCCGACAATCGCGGCGAAGAGCGCTAAGCCCGTCATGGACTCAAACTGGTTCTGGATCGCAAAGCGTTCGGCGATGATGGATCGGAGCACGAACCCGAAGCCGTGAAGCCCAATGGCGGCGATGAGCGCGACGACGCCGAGGAAGATGAGTGATTTGCGACCCGTGCCAAACGCCAGGATCAGCAATACGAGCGAGAGGAGGTAGATCCACAGCCCCCACTCGAAGGCGTTGACCTTGTTGTACAGGGCCTCGATGGATCGGCGGGTGGTTGGGTAGGTCTGCGGGTTGATCGACACAAGTGCGCCGGCGAGTTCGCTCGCAGCGGCGTTGACTGTTTCGGCGTCGCCGGCGCGCCAGGCGGTTGCGAACTTGGCCGCCGCGATGCGGGCGGGCGCTGTATCGGGCAGTGCGCCGAGATGTATCCACGGGTCGTTTTCTTGCTTGGGTGCAATCATCAAGAGATTAGAAAGCCCGTTTGCAAAGAC
>JAESUL010000228.1 GCA_016763115.1 Phycisphaerales bacterium
GCCCGGTGGCTGAAATCCGGCATCTCGACTGTGGACTGACCGACGGCTCCAGCTACGATGATCTGGCCATTGGCCCAATCTTCCCAGGCCACCGTAGTTGCAGGTGGGGCAGTGTCCGGGGCGAGGCTTTCGGCGGGACTTAAATAGTGTGAGTGCAATTGAACACACAACGAAAAAGGCGGCCGGGTAGATGAGTGAAATCTCCAACAGAGGGGCTTTCATGTCCTGACCAATGATGCGGGGAAGCCATGGAGCCCGGGTACTCTCGACTGGGTCGGGGGTCCATCGTACTCGAAAGCCCTTCGGGCGAGTCCACAACGGTTGCGCAAACGACATGTCTTTCACAACGAGTTGAGAACCCGAAACAAGAATCTTGGCCACACCTGCTGGTACGCGATCGCCTGCTTGATACGACACGCTGACACCAGGCGACATGAAGAGTGACCAGAGAATGAGAATGATCAAGAGCACCGCAAGGATATTGACCCGCTTATGCAACTCGTCAGCCAGGTTTTTCCGCTTGCTCTTCATACCGGATCCATTCTAACCGCAACCCCTGCGGCGGGAGGGTTGGGCCGGCTTGTTTGCGGTCGCACGATTGCAAAATCGCGGGGAGTGCGTCCGGGTCGATCTTGGCTCGTCCGACCTCCATCAGGGTGCCGGCGATGATCCGGACCATGTTGTAGAGGAAACCCGAACCACTGATACGGATCACGACCCGCCCCGGTTCGGGTTGAGGTTCAACATTGCAAGTGAAAACGGTGCGGACGGTGGTTTTTCGCCCATGGGCGATCTGGGCGAAGCATGCAAAGTCGTGCTCGCCAACAATATAATCGGCGGCCTGTTGCATGAGCGTTGCATCGAGCGGATGCCAGGTGTGGAACACGGTGCGTCGATCCCACAGCGGGCGGACGGGGCCGGAGACCATGGTGTAGCGGTATTCTTTTTCGATCGCGCCGCCGATGGGGTTGAAGTTCCTCGGCACCGTTTCGGCCTTCATTATCAGCACATCGCGGGGGAGTTTGCTGTTGAGCGCGCGCACCAGCGCAGCGGTCCCGCGTTCGATGGGCCAGCCGACGCCCTTTGATTCATCGGGAGCGGAGGTGAAGGCCGCGACCTGCCCGAGCGCGTGCACGCCCGAGTCGGTGCGCGATGCGCCGAGGACATGGGCCGGCTCGCGGATCGTTTCGCGGACGGCTTGTTCAACAATGTGCTGGACGGTGCGGAGTTGGATGCGTTTTGGTTCTTGGCCGGGCAGTGGTTGCGGGGCGTCGGGGTCGGGTGGTTCTTGCTTTTGCCACCCGACGAAATCGGTGCCGTCGTAGGCAACGGTGAGTTTGTAGCGGTGCTGATTTAGAACCTCGTCATTCATTGAGGACCTTCAGCCGTTTCGACGATCGTGTTGTAGACCTTAGATGCGAGCGCGAGGTAGCGGCCGCGCGGGAAGTACCCGAGGTGGTCGCCAAGGTAGCCCATCGCGCCGAGGATGCTGTACTTGGCTTGCGTTGGTGAGCAGCCGAGGATGTCGCAGTGGTGGAGGACCTGCTTTCGGAGGACCTTTGTGGGCATCCGTGACGAGAGCCCGAAGCGGATGAGGTCGACGAATGGGTACCCGATTGTTCGTGACCCGGCCCAGTCGATGACGCTTATTTTGTAGCGGTTTGGTGCGGATTTGTTTGTGGGCGGAGGATGTTGCCCATCCAGAAGTCACCGTGCTCGAGGGAGTGGGTCGGGTTCCAAGATTCGGTGCCGATCTCATCAAGCCCCTGCTCGGCCGCGGTTCGCATTGCCCTCGGCATGTCTTCATCATCGTGAATGCGTTGGAGGTCGGCAGCGAATCGGGATTCATTTTCCATTTCGGATACGCATTTTTGTGTGGTGGTGGCGACGCCGTCGAGCCATGCGAAGATACTGGGGCGAAGCCGGGTGCGGTGGACGCGCCCCATCACGCGCGATTGGCTCAATGGTGTACACCACGGCCAGCACACAAAGCTGAGATCCTTGTAGACACCTTTGGCCAACGGCTCGATGATGACCAAGCCGAGTTCGTCGTTGAGCAGTTCTTTGGCATCCGCGGCGCGATCGACGCTCTGCTGGACGAGCCCGGGTTCGAGTTGGCTTGCGAGGAAGAGCACGCCGCGGCGTTTGCCGTCGCTGTCGACGATGGTGCTGCGTAGGGGGTTGTCCTTGGTATCGGTGGCCGGTGCGCCAAGCGACATGGGTTCGAGCCGAGCACCGACGATGTTCAGTTCGTCATTGTTGCACAGATCAACAAGCAGTTGTTCGAGTAGTTCCATGCGTTGCCGATCGGTCCAGAGATGGGAGAGGGTACCAGAGAGTGTAGAATCAATCGAACATCAACGACCGTTTGCCGAACCCGATCTTCATCGCGTCCTTGGCCAGGTACAGCGTTTCTTCGGCGGCATCGTTGGCTTTCTGCGTGTGCTCGCGGAGGATTTCGAGGATCTTGGCGTCGCCCGCTTCGCCTTCGTACGGTGCGCGTCGTTCACGCATCGGTTCGAGCAGTTTATCAATATGCTCGCTGACTTCGACCTTGATGTGCCCGTCGCCGATGTTGTCGCCCTTGGTGTACTTTTCTTCGAGTTCCTTGATCCGTGCGTCGTCGGCGATAAACGCGCGGACATACTGGAACAGCGAGTTGTTGATATCGCCCGGCTCATCCATGCCTTGGCGACCGGTGTACAACCCGCCCATCTTCTTTTTGATCTTCTTGAAGGTGTCGGTGAGGAAGATGGCGTTGTTGAGTGATTTGGACATCTTGTTGACGCCGTCGGTGCCGATGAGTCGCGCGATGCGTCCGACCTTGCCCTCGGGGATCGGGAAGAGCCCGCCCTCTTTGATGTAGTCGTCGTCCTCGGTGTGCGGGTTGACGCCGCAGTACATCTGGTTGAATCTCCGCGCCACCTCGCGGCATGGCTCGATGTGCGCGAGCTGGTCTTCGCCGACTGGGACAAGTTCGGGACGGAAGATCAGGATATCGGCGCACTGCCCGACGGTGTACATCGGAAAACCAAAGGAATAGTTGTCGCCGAGTCCTTTGGTTTCTAGTTCGGTCTTGAGCGTCGGGTTGCGCATCACGCGGTTGAACGGCAGGAGCATCGCGAGGTACCAGGTGAGCTCGGCGATGCCCGGGATTTCGGTTTGGAGGACGAAGGTTGCTTTTTCGGGGTCGATGCCGCAGGCGATCCAGTCCTTGACGATGTCGATCGTCGAGCGGCGGATCTCATCTGGCTTGTCGGCCCTTGTGGTGAAGGCGTGCATGTTGGCGATCAGGAAAAAGCAGTCGTACTCATCTTGGAGCGCGACGCGGTTTTCCAGCGACCCAACCCAGTGCCCGAGGTGGAGCTGTCCTGTGGGGGTATCGCCGGTAAGAATGCGTGGTTTGGTGGTCATATTGCAGGGATCGTAGGTTCTTGGTTCGTCCAAAGGCTTTGCGTACAGATACCTTTCACTTCGCAATGATCGCCTCAAATCACATGCCTAACATCGGCGGTACAAGATGCAGATTGGTTTTTCATTTGCATCTAGAATTTTGGCCTAGGCACCACCGCCTAGGCACCATCGCCTAGGTATAACCCTAGGAGAAATCATTTATGATTCATCGATTCAAAAGACTCAACGCCTTTATGACAGGGTGCTTGGTGTCCACTGTTGTGTTCGGGTACCCCGCGCAGTTACTCGCCCAAAGCAACATGGGCGACGACCCTATCCAAGGCGTGACCTCCACCACGCAGTTGCCGCCGGCGACAACAGCGGAGATGGAAGACGCCATCGCGGGCATCGAAGCAGGGCTGAGCCCTATTGATGCTATAGGGTACAAGTCGTATCCAATCCGCGAGCACACGGCATTTTTATCTGATTTATGGGATGTGCATTTTCAAGCCGACTTCGTATACAACACTTCAGGACTTCATTTTGATTCGTGGATTCCCAACGGCACTGGTAGCTTGGAAGGCCAATCAGAGACAGGGGTAGCATTTACGGCAGACATTCTATTTTCCGTGAATGCTCCCCTTGACGATCGGATTGGCATAGCAGACGAGGACCTCGCAATACTTGAGGCAACAGACACCTCCTTTGGCGTTGCGTGGTTGGAAATTTCTACCGAGACCGCGTCAACGAGAATATTTGGTATATGGATGGAACAGACTGATGTAGAGAATACTACACATGCTGCCTTTGTACCCATCACAACAATTTCCGTAGAGGATTGGGACAATCTATTGATTGCACTTCCAAGCCTTCTCGAAGATATTGAAACTTTTTGGGATACACCGGTACACAGAGGGGCTTGGAGTTCTTTTAGGAATGCAATGAAGACTGCCGCCAAAGTTGCAGTTCTCGCCATTGTCGTGATCGCTATCGTGGCAGTCGTGGTGGTCGCTGCTCCAGCAGTTGCTGCCGCTGCAGGCATTGCAATGGGTGGTGCAATGACAACAGCAATAGGGGCAACGGCTGGGGTTGTCGCTACATCTGTGATTGTTGCTAGTCAGTTTGCTGATGACACAAAGCAAAATATCCAAGATTTGAGAGATGCGTTGCAAGATGCACTCGACAACCTCCCATATGGGATTGGAGACAATATAGATTTAGATAGTATGACTGATGCCGAAATCGTTCAAATGGCGGAGGATTCGGCGTAGTTGTGCGTTGCAAATTGATGAATATGCCAAGCATGCAATTTGCGATTGGAGAAGACACGAATCTGCGTCGCGAGATTGGTGCTCGCGACGCAGATTCTTCATTGCGAAACAAGTCGGTTCTGTTTGCATGGTTCTTGTTTTCTTTATTTATATCTATTCCAGCAACCTATTACATGTCTCCGCTTTACTTGAATAAGCACGGATTTATATTCGCAACTGCTACTGCAGTATCAATTTTCGTACTAATGACTTTGTCGACATTTCCGTGTTTCATTTTGGCTCTTTGCTTCACTCCTTATTCACCAGTATTTCTCTATCGGGAACGGGTCTATCCTGGTTTTATTGAACAAACCATTCTTGGGCTCAAAAGAACGAGCAACCTGATCTATGCCACAATCAAGGTTCGCAAATCGTCGACAAGGATCGGGCGGCGATTGGGTATCTACTCCGTTTGTATTTCATCAGCGAGGCATTCAAATATTAACATCCATCTACTTACCAGATCGGAAGTCGATCTACTCCTGGCCTACTTGAACGCGGCCCAAGAGAAATCTAGTGCCTGACGCTCTCCCCCTTGGTGAAGAAATATGGGTCCGCCGCGACACGAGGAGTCGCGGCGGACCATTTATGTTTCGAGAGACTCGCACATGGCTTTGCTTGGCTGCCGGGATTGCTGCCATATTTTTTGTGGCGACTACTTTTTACGAAGTGTTACAAAATGCATCACTCTCTCCTGCTCTCATGCTTGGAGTGGTGGGCATTTTATTGATAACAATTGTTCCGTTTACTTGGATGCTTTCAAAGATACTTGTGGCAGGGCTGAAAATATCACGGTATTGCCCGGTTTGGCTCTACGCTGAGCAGATCAATCCAGAGTGCCTCACGATCTTTCATTTCCGTAAACCGCCCACTGTTATTCAACTCAAAGACGCAAAGATTGAAAGAGTAAAGAATCCCATTTTCAAATTGCTTACAACCATCCATGTTGAGGATGAAACGGGCGACACATCGGCGACCCTTGCCGCTTTGACGCCGGAAGAATACAACCGTGTGATGAAGTACTGGCAGGCAGCCAACAACATCGAGCCCC
>JAESUL010000229.1 GCA_016763115.1 Phycisphaerales bacterium
CGCTTGGAGAGTTCGTACTTGTACTTGCCGTAGTCCAGGATCTTGCACACGGGCGGGCGCGAATCGGAAACGACCTCGACGAGATCGAGTCCTGCATCCTGGGCCATGCGCATGGCATCAGGTGTCTCGACGACACCAAGCTGTTCGCCCCCTTCTCCGATCAGACGGATAGGTGAGAGGCGGATCATGTGGTTGATTCTGGTCCGCTGGATAGGTCCCTGCGGTCTCATAAAGCGTCTGCGAGCGATGTGTGAACTCCTTTTCAGTCGTGTATTCTGTCGTATCTATCGGCAGATCAACCCCCATGATCTCCAATGACCTTGGGGTGAGTCCTATTGAATCGTGCTTAGACACCCAAAGCAAGCCCGCAAGCGGGCGAATGGGCACAATTCATGCGAGAAGACCCACCGATTCAGTGCGGGCTATTCATTATCTGGTTTGGAAGTGAACTCAAAAACCTGTTCGCAGCACATGCAGCAGCACGCTGATGAGCAGCAACGCTGCGATGACCAAGAACGGGGGCCATGTCAGGTGGTCGAACGCGGATTTCCGCCCCATACGGGATTCATCCTCGGGGATTTCGGTGACGACCGCCGCTTCGGCGGCTGCCAGCGATGCGAGGTCATCCTCGTGGAAGACATCCTTGTGGGCAATCGGAGGCGTCTTGCCCTCCTTGATCGCACGAAGATCAACCAGCAGATCAGTGCAGTTCTGGTACCGGTTTTTGACCTTCTTGGCCATCATCATCTCGATGACTTCCGAGATCCCCGCCCCGAGCTTGGGGTTGACATGGTCGGGGGGGATCAGTTCGCTCTTGAGGTGCTTGTGCATCACCGCGCTGGGGCTTTTGCCCTCGAAGGGGACCGACCCGGTGACCATGTGGTAGAGGGTGACGCCGAGCGAGTAGATATCTGCCGGTGGGCCGATGTCCTTTTCGCCACGGATTTGTTCGGGCGAGATGTAGTACGACGTGCCGAACGCACGCCCGGCCTCTGCTTCGGCGGCCTCGACATCGCTCATCGCTCTTGCAAGCCCCATATCGGCGAGCTTGACGACATTCTCTTTGGTGATCATGATGTTCTTGGGTTTGACATCACGGTGGATCAACCCGCGATGGTGCGCGTGCTCGAGTGCTTCGGCGATCTGGATCGCAACATCAATCGCTTCGGATTCCTGGTACCGCTTGTGGCGAACGATATCCTCGTGGACACTGCGCCCCTCGACATACTCCATCACGAAGTAGTACACATCGCCCTCGTTGCCCACATCGAACGCCTGGACGATATTGGGATGGTTGAGCGACGCGGCTGCCCGCCCCTCGGCGAAGAACCGTTCAATAAACTGTGGATTCTGCGAAAACTTCTCGGGCTGTTTTTTAATCGCAACCATTCGGTCGAGCGAGACCTGCTTGGCTTTGTAGACGGTTGCCATGGCGCCTGCGCCGAGCTTACCGAGGATTTTGTACCCCGAGATCGAGTTGCCCGAGCGTTCTGCTTCGATCGCTTCGCGGAGCCGAACGAGCTGACGCTTGGTGACATACTCGCGGTTGACGAGCATGTGGGCTAAGGAGTTGTCCGAGGCATCCTCGTCTTCGCTGCGGGCGAGGGTCAGGCAGTGCTTGACCTCTTCGGGAGTCGCGAGCCCTTGGTCGATCACGAGGCGTCCGATGAGGGTGTCGAGGTTGGTGCCGCCCTTGGTGGCTTCCATGATCGATTTCTCGGCATCGGCGACCGTGATCTGATCGGACTCGATCGATTCGTTCCCGAACGGAGCGGTATCGTCGGCCGACGCGCCACGCGGAGGTTGGTCATTGGATGAATGCTTTTCGCTGCCCATGAGACTCCGATTTCAGTATTCCATATCCCTGCCCAGAAGAAACCCAGAGGACAGAACCGCAAAGTAGGGCAGATTTGCCCCGCTGTCAATCATACCAAGCCCATTCTGGGTCCATCACGCAAAGTTTCCGTCTTCTTATACGCATCGGGCGGGGAACGGATCTGAACCATCCACAAGAACGTGTTTGATTGTTTTCTCACACCCCCCATAACCGCAAGGTCCGATTATGCTGCCACTTGCCCGCTGTTGCTCATGGTCGGGCACCATCGTGCACGGGTAGACAGAAAAACGGGGGATCTCCACCCTTGGATTTGGGGTTCTATACTCGCCCTCGAACCCCACGACGCACACGGAATCTTGCATGCTCGTCACCGAATCACGCCCCCGCGACCTCAGATGGATCCACGCCGGTCCGTTGCTCTATGGCGACTGGGGGACCTCACGCCTCTATGTCCTCGGGCTTGCATTCCTCTATACCGCCCATGCCTCGATTATCTACCTCGCGGCCATTGGGGTGCTGATGATCGCCGTTTCTTGGGCCTATACCCATGTCTGTCGATGCTTCCCCGACGGCGGCGGGGTCTACAGCGCGGCGCGTCAACTCTCGCCCACGCTCTCGGTCATCGGATCGACGCTGCTGCTCAGCGGGTACATCATGACGGCGGCCATCTCGGCGATTGAAGCCTTCCACTATTTTCACCTCCCCGACCACCTCGTGCTCCCGCTGGCCATCGTCGCGATAATCTTGATTGGAGGCGTCAACTGGCTTGGCGCCAAGTCCGCCGGCAAGTTCGCGCTGATCATTGCACTGGCCGCGCTAGGTGTGTCTGCGGTTATGGCGTTGCTGGCAATCCCCTCGTTTATGACCGGCGTGAAGACCATCTCGTTCGATTATTTCCGCGAGAACTCCACAGGCGATGCTTGGGTCAACTTCACACGCATCTGCCTCGCGCTCGCGGGCGTCGAAGCGGTCGCCAACATGACCGGCATGATGAAAAAGCCCGTCGCGCGTGAAGCCAAACGCACCATCTGGCCTGTGTCCATCGAAGTGGTCTCCCTCAACCTGCTCTTCGGGCTCGCTCTTGCCGGGCTGACCTTTGCTGCCGCCGGGACCAGCCTCAAGGACAAGCACATCCCCGACGAGCAAGGGCTTGTCCAATCGCGCCAGGTCATCATGGATCTGCTCCCCGCCGAGATCGCGGCAGGCTTCAGCGATGGATCAACCATTGTCTTTACCGAAGAACAACTCGCCACCCTCCCCGAAACCGCCGCCCAGGCGTACCACGATCACGAAGAATACGAGGGTGCTGTCGAGCAATACACCAACGCCTCGATGCGGATCATCGCCCAAGAAACCGCCACTGATCGGTTCGGTGCTGGGTTCGGCGTGGTGTTCGGTAACATCGCGGGCATCACCTTCGGGCTGCTCTTGCTGTCGGCAACCAATACCGCGATCATGGCGATGGTCTCGGTCTTCTTTGCCATGGGGCAGGACAATGAACTCCCACGCCCACTGACCAAACTCAACTACTCCGGCGTGCCCTGGATCGGGCTGATCGTCTCGGTCATTCTCCCGATTCTGGTCATCATCGTCGAGCAGGACATCACCGTGCTCGCCTCGCTCTATGTGCTCGGCGTCACCGGTGCCATCACCGTCACCGTGTTGTCGAGCGCATTCAACAAAGAACTCGAACTCTCCAAGTATGTCCGCATCGGCATGTGGGTACTCGGGCTCTTCCTCTTCTCGATCACCCTGACCATCGGCATCACCCAGCCCATCTCCACCATGTTCAGCGGGACACTGATCGCCCTTGCACTCGGCACCCGTACCATCCGCTCACGCGGCGGCCCGCTGGACACCGGCGAATCCTTGGAAACACCGACCACCGGATGGCTCGCAACACTTCGAGACCTGAAAATCGAGATCGATCCCAACAAGCCCAAGATCATGCTCGCTGCCAGAGGGCGGTACCAGTCCGAGTTCGCCGTGGACACCGCCAAGCGGCGCGA
>JAESUL010000230.1 GCA_016763115.1 Phycisphaerales bacterium
ATGAATATGCGCCAGCGCGAACCCGCCGATGCTTGCCGCCGAAGCGGCTGCGAATGCCTCGATCCGATCGCCGAGCACCACGACCATGTCCGGCTTGTTCATTTCCAATGAGCGCCCGAACCGCGAGATCCCCTTGCCGAGCGCATCGACATCCGCCAGCCGCCCGCTGGTCCCGGCGACCTGCATCGGGATTGAGTCGGCGATGTGAAACACGGCCTTGACATCGCGGTAGGTGACGGCCGGCTGCACCATGTGCGACCCCGCCGCGACGACGAGTAGCTCAAGCTCCGCCCGATCATGCACGGCGTGCATAACAGGCCTGAGCAACCCAAACTCCGCCCGGCTTCCGGTGACAATCATGATTTTCTTCGGCTCGCTGGTCAACACAAATCCTCTTCAACAATCGGCAAATCCGCCTCGATGGTACGCGAAGCTTTTCGGCCAACGACAGTATCGATCTCATACGCCAATATCCCCGTGCCGGGGCGTTTGATGGTCAGCATGTCGCGGGTGATTTTGATGCCGGACGCGATGGAGCAAGTGCTGACGATCGATTGGCGTGAGACTGTTCGTACATCACGCTCGCAATCGAGGATCGTTTTCACAGTTTTGTAATCAATTGCCGCATAAAATCCAGTGCCCCCATTCTCTCCCAACTGATCGAATAGATAATCGGGTAGGTCGCCAACATCAACTGCGGTTTTCGAACCATTCGCACCATACGCCGAGTCTTCAACCAGCTTGTACATATGTCTCGCACCGACCGCTTGGCGAGATTCAACGCAATACCATTCTAGATAGCATATATGCAAGGATGCAGCGTGATCTGGACCCTGTCTCATGCAGCTATCAGTGAAATGTTTTTCAAGTATGACCGCGCCCGCTGCAACAGCCATTGCCCCCATATTGGAGTCTTTAGAGTGGTCGCTGTATCCGACGGGTAGCCCGGTTGCATCTCCAATTATTTTGATGCCGCCAAGTGCAGCGTCAGGGGCTGGATAGCAACTCACGCACTGCAACACCGCCAGCCGATTCCGCGCATCATCAAGCCATTCAATCGCTCGTAAAACCTCGTCGAGTTCCCTCGCTCCCGTGCTCACAATCATCGGCTTGCCCGTCGCCATGAGTGCTTCGAGCAGCGGGCGGTTTACAATATCCGGGCTCGCCGTCTTGTACGCATCCCACGCGAGTGTTTCGGCAACCTCCACCAACTCCGTACTAAACACAGTGACGATTGCATGAATCCCGCGTTCGTGCGCACGATCAACGACCAACGCCATCTCGTCGATCGTCAGTTCCAATCGGCGTAGCATCTCGATTGGGTCTGTTTCTCCCGCGTTTTTCTGGTACGCCGCGAGTTTAGCAGCCTTGCTCATCAGCCGATCCGTCTCAAAGAACTGTAGCTTCACCGCATCCGCCCCCGCATCGGCAGCCGCATCGGTCAACTCCAATGCCCGCGCAATCTCGCCGTCATGATTCACGCCGATCTCGGCGATGATATACGGCGGATGGTTGACCCCGATCTCCCGATCACCGATGCGCATGCTCAATCCTCTCGCTCAGCACCGCTTGGGCCACAATCTGGTCGATCCGCGAATCAATATCAATCACATCGCTCTCTTGCGTGATGATCCCTCGCCGATCATTGCCCAAAAAACAGTGCGCTCCATCAGGTGCGCCAACCTTGCACATCAACGCGTCGGGTGTCAACACGATCACGCCGCCATCGGGCACATGCGCGGGCGGCAGATCCTGACGCCGAAAACAGTTGTGATACATCACCTCGCCCTCCCAAGGCGAAACCGAACCAGATTCATTCACCCGCACCGTCCACCACGGATGGTGCTTTCCGACGGCTGCATAACTCTGCACACTGTCGCATTGTGTGCGCACAAGCAGGGCAACCGCGTCGTCAATCAACAGCTCCGGTCGCACCGGCACATTGGCGTACAGAATCACAATCGACCCCGCGGGTGAACGGATGTGCTCGTACGCATGGCGTGCGGCATCGTCGATTGTCGCGGTGTCGTGAGCAAGATCGGCGGGTCGTTTGACACAAATACATCCATGCTCTTCGCCGATCGCCAACGCATCAGTATCATCGCTCGATATGACAGTTCTTGCCACACTCATAGCTTTCTGCGCAGCCTCGATCGTCCACGCGATGCACGGCTTACCCGCAACCGCCGCGGTATTCTTACCGGGCAATCCCTTCGATCCGGCGCGTGCAAGGATAATGCATGTTGCGCCGCTCATGCCACGCTCACAGTTGTTGCGCCCGTGCCCTTGGGCTCGATGTGTCGGCGTGTTTGGCTCAGGGCGCGTTCGAGCCCGACATCGAGAATGCTCCGCTCACCGAGCCGTCGCCCGTGCTCGTCGCCGATAAACCCGTCGCATTGGATCCGAACAATCCTCGTCTGTATTTGTCGATGTCGCGCACCGGGAATGGCAAGCGGCGTGAGCCGTTGCCCACGGATGGGGCGTGGCATCGGATCGATCGCCGCCGATCCGCACCGCATCAACCACCGGTCATAAAAATCGGGGATCTCCTGATACGCCGCATCGCACCGTGTTATCCTCGGCACCACCCAAGGCGATTGGATGCCGCAATCGTTGTCATCACGCGCATCAATGATCGCCTCGATCCGCTCGACCACCTGCGTGTACCGATCCTGCCCGGTCATGACTTTGTAAATCTCCGGGCTGTTGGCAAGCAAATCAACACTCAGAATCCCGAGCCCGGATTCAATAAACTTCTCGGGCTCGATTCCGGTACACAACAAATCTGTCCGCAGCTCAACACTCTCGAATCCGAGCTCGTCGCCGAGTTGCACAAACCCGAGCGCATCGTGGTGCATCAGCGGGTCGCCGACGCCGTCGATGACCAACGCCGCATCGGGGCGGAGCGCGATCGCTTCGCTCAAAATCGTGTGCGCATCGGCGATACTCATCGCCGGGCGTTCGCATGAAACCATCGCGCCGCGTTTCCACGCGCCCCAGAGCCCATCGGACAATCGACCCGTGCAGATTTCCAGACGCACCACCGATGGTGATTGGCGATCAAGCCGGGTGTCACCGGCGGCAAACCCGGCGAGGCATTTCGTTGCATCAATCTCAACGGGGTGTTCGCCGAGTTGTTCGTACACCTTGCCAAGTGCATAAAAACGGTGCGCCGAATCCGGGATCGCCCGCACACCGGCGTCACGAATCGTCGGCTCGATCTGCACACACATCGTCTTGGCGATCGGGTCGGCTTGAGGGGCAGCGGGGATGTACCCGATCAAGCCGCCCAGCGTCGCAAACGAACCCGCACTCCTTTGCCCATCGCTGAGGCTCTTAATCGCGCTGCGGTCAACCACAAATGCACCGAGCCCGGGCACCGCCTGCGAGAACACCACGCGGTGCTGCTTGGGCGAGGACCGATGCCGATCAACAATCGTGTCCACCAACTTGTGGTCAACCATTGCCCAATCGGCACCGACGACCGCAGCCGCCGAAAGTGAGCGTTGCTCCATGACCCGATGCACAAGCCGAGGATCAAACGCCTCGTCATAACAAGTGAGCATCCCCATCGCGCCGCGCCAGCAATCCGATGCTTGGTGCCGACCGATCCCGATCGCGCGCGTCCGTTCTCGCAGTGTTGATTCGTCAACCCGGTGCAGGCTGACTTGCCTGCGGTACGATTCACCCAGCAGCGCATCGATCCGTTCGGGGTTCGGTGTCAGAATAGTAATCCCATCAAGCGATCGACACCGCAGCAGCCGACCGACGGTGATCTGCAACGCATTAAGCCCATCAGCCAGCACCAGCGAGAGGTCCCGCTTGTGCCCGAGCCCGTTGAACTCAGGGTCAGCAACAATGATCGCTTCAACATGCCCGCCCGATGATTCGGGCGCATCGGCTGCGGGTTGGTCGGGTTCATCTCGGGTTATTTTGTTCATGTCGCCAAGAATCACACGCTCGGCATTGGCAAGTTGCCTCTTGAGTTCCTTCGCCGCGTCGCGCGTCCACCGAACATTCTCGATATCACGCTCGATCTGTCTTCGTTGTTTTTCTATCGGGTCAAGCCCGGTCTCGATCTCGATCGCCCGGTCCGCCCGGAACCGGTTGAGCACCGCGGTCTGGTTGATAAACTCGATCAACGCGTACGCATCTTTGGCTGCCCGCACACGGTCACGGATGGCGTTGACCTTGTCGATCATCCGTCCGATTTTGCTCTGGTTGCCCTTGGCTGCGAGCATCTGATTGAGCACGCGGATGGTCTCGCCAGACTGCGCCGCGATCATGTCGGCGTCCGTTCCAAGCACACGAACCCGCGCGATCAATCGTTCGTTGGTGATCTCAGCATTGGCGTTGGTTGCCGGCAGGTTGATCATCGCCGAATCTTTAGTCGATTCAAGCGCATCGTTGAGCGTCATCACCTCGGTGTGGCGTTTGCGTACGCCGCCTTCGGTCGCGTCGATAATCCGAAGCCCGCGTTCGCTGTCGCGGAGAAAATCGGACTCAAACTGGGCAAGGTAGGTGGCCATTTGTTCGTCGGTGAACATCTGATTGCCGTGGATATCCTCGCACGCTCGCAGCAGCCCCTTCATCCGTGCGATCCGCTGCCATTCCATCATCTCCAGCGTGTTGTGCGCATTGAGCTCGCCCGCCCAGACCCGGTGGATCGCTGCGCCTTGCGCGTAATAGTGCCCGTTGGTGAAACCGAGGTCCTGCCCGATCATCACGACCGGATCACACCCTAGGTGCCTGGCGAGGTAGTAGCTCAGGTGCGCCACGGTCCCGCCGTTGGGCAACTCGCCCATCTCCCGCGAGAGCGATTGTCCAAGCACGGTGTCGAGCAGTTTTTCTTTGATGCACACGATCTCACCCGGATAGGCATCGAGGATCGCGGGGTTGGCCTTGGGCTCAACAACGAGACGGATCCCGCGGACATC
>JAESUL010000231.1 GCA_016763115.1 Phycisphaerales bacterium
AGTGTCCGCGATGGCGTCCGATCGTGCGGGGCGGGATGATTGATGCCCGGCGTTTGCGGGTTGGTGATGGGGATCTGCGGGTCGCCAAGGGCAAGCCGAGGATGATCGCGCGTGCGTGGATTCAACCGATGATGAGTGAAGAAGGGATCAGCCCCGGCGTGCGGATCGAGCTTGCGCTCCAACTCGAACTCGCCCGCCGACAGCGCATCGAGATGCTCGGCGACGAAGGATTGGCGATGATCGACGACCTCGGTCCGGTGCTCGACGGACTGCTCGCCGGGATTCACGCCGACGGACGGTACGCGTTGTTGCTGGTGGGGGAATCGCCCGATGCGGACTGGTCTGGGGTTATCGCCAGCAGTGACCCGGTTCTTGAGCCCCGGACCACGAGCGGGGAGATCGGCCCCAACAAAGCACAGAGAGCGGCGGATGCTGATCGTGAAACCGCCATCATTTCTGGTGATGCGGATCAGCCCGGGGCGTCAAGCCCGTTATCAGGGGGCGGTTCGAGATCAGGCGGGCCCCGGGTTGGACCCAAAGAAGAAAAACGGCGCACACTCGGCGAGATCATGTTCACGGCTCCGGGTTCGGGCCCGTTGCGGGCGTCGATGGTCTACGATCCGCCCCGCAGCGTGGTGGTGGTGTTGATCCCACGCGTCGAGGGCGGGTACAGGCTGTGGCCAGACATGAAAGCAGCCGAGTTGGAACCAACTAAAATGAAACCAAGCAAGGAAACCCCCTAAGCGTGTCGATTGGATTGGCCATTGTGTTGTTGGTTGTTGGGTTGGTGGTGCTGATCGCCGGGGCCGAGGCGCTCGTGCGCGGGGCGGCCCAACTGGCGACCCAACTCGGGCTGAGTCACTTTGCCATCGGGGTAACGGTTGTTGCCTTCGGGACCAGCGCCCCCGAGATGTTCGCGTGCATTGGGGCCGCGCTCCAAGATGCGCCGGGGCTCGCGGTGGGCAATGTGGTCGGGTCCAACATCGCCAATATCCTCTTGATCCTCGGTGTCGGCGCGCTGATTGCCCCCATCGCGGTCCATCGGCGTGTGCGGACGGTCGAACTACCCATCCTGATCGGGATCACCTTCTTTGCGACGGTGCTGATGCTCGATCAGTACATTTCTCGTCTCGAGGGCGCGCTGCTTACAGTCGGACTGGTCGGGTACATCTTCTTTATCATCCGTGCGCACAAAGAGGACATCGAGCACGGGTTCGACGAGACCGCCAAGGCACCAAAGACCATCAAGGTCGATCTGCTTTTGGTGCTTCTCGGCGTGATCGGGCTCGGGCTCGGCGCTCGGGCGTTGGTGGTTGGTGCGTCAGAGTTGGCGTTGACCTTTGGGGTGTCCGAGGGCGTGGTGGGAACAACCATCGTTGCGTTCGGGACGAGCCTGCCCGAGTTGGCTGCGACCTTGCGGGCAGCGACCAAGAAGCAGTCCGATATGGCTCTGGGCAATATCATCGGGTCCAATGTGTTCAACCTGCTCAGCGTGCTTGGGGTGACGGCCTTGGTATCGCCTTTGGCGGTTGAAGATTCGATGATGATGCATGTCTGGGTGATGGTGGGGGTGAGTGTTGGGTTGCTGGTGCTGTGCGCGATCCGCCCGGTTCTCGGACGACGGATCGGCGTCGTGTTCGTGCTGGGGTACCTGGCTTATGTGATCGTTTCATACACGACGCAGGGCGCGATTTCGGCGTGATTGCACCGATGTTGGGAGGGTTTGTATCCGATGCTTTGGGCTATGGACAACGCCACCACAACAGGAGCAACCGATGCTGCGGGTACCCATCTCTCACGCGCAAGCGGGGATGGTGCTGGCGATGCCGGTGTTCCATCCCAAAGCCAATAGCACGATCCTGCTCAGACCCGGAGTGACGCTCGAGCGGAGCACCATTGACCGCATGCACGAGCTGCGCCTGCCCGAGGTCTGGATCAAGTACCCCCAGATGGCGCAGATCCGTCGATTTGTCTCGACGCGCGTGATGGCGGCCCGCGCAGCGGTTGCGTCCGATGTCGCCCAAGCGTTCGACGACGCAGGTCGCAATGTCCACGCCAAGCTGCACTTCAACCAGTACAAATCCTCGATGGGCAAGCTGATGACCCGGCTGATCGACGTCCCGAGCTCGGCGTTGTTTGTTGGTGAACTGGTGGACTCTGGACAACCCGCCGTCCGCCACGGGGCCAATGTCGGGTACATCTCTATGCTGATGGGCATTCGCCTTGGGTTCTATTTGATGCGCGAGCGAGGGCGTTTGCCTGCGCACTTGGCCAAGGATGTCACCAATCTGGGCGTGGCGGCGATGCTGCACGATATCGGGATGACCCGGTTGCCCAAATCGGTCCGTGAACGCTGGTCACGCGAGCACGACCAGTCCGATCCTGAATGGCAACGCCATACGCGGATCGGATTCGAGATGATCCGCGGGCACCTGGACCCGTCGGCGGCGGCGGCGGTGCTGCACCATCACCAGCGGTACGATGGTTCTGGTTTCCCGAAACGGAAAAACGGACAAGGCAAAGTGGTGAGCAGAAAAGGCTCGGACATTCATATCTTTGCGCGCATTATCGCGGCTGCCGATCTGTACGACCGGTTGGTGCACCCCGCATCGACTCTGGGCGATTCCGAGGAGGGCACGCCCTCGCGTCCGCCCGTGCGGGCGTTGAATATGCTGCTGGGTCCGGGGTACCGGAATCTGATTGATCCGGTGGTGTTGAGGGCGTTGATCGCGGTGTGTCCGCCTTACGCGCCGGGCACGATTGTGCGTCTGAGCAACGGGGTCAAGGGTGTGGTGGTGGACTGGTCTTCTTCGGACCCGTGCAGGCCGATTGTTGACGAGCTGACCCACTTCGAGGACGAGGAACGCGGCGAACGGTACGACCTGCGGGCGGATACCTCGATCACGATCGTGTACGCCGACGGGCACGATGTGTCTAAGGACAACTTTTATCCGGGCTCGAATGACGAGTTCAGCCTGCGTCAGATCTCCCGAAATATGGAGAACCGGGCGCACACGCTGATCAAAAAAGACCCGGCGGCCTAGCGATCCTGGCGGGCCTTGCCTGCACTATCATTGGGTATGTCGATGATCCCCGGAAATGGAATCTGGTTGCTTGCTGCTGCTGACGAGCGCGAAGCCGACGCGGTGCTCGCAGCGTTCGGGCACGCACCGAGCGGAACATCATTGTGGTCGATCGTTCAAGTGAACGATCGGTTCGACCTTGTGCGCACGGGTGTGGGCAAGGCAAACGCGGCGGGGGCGATCGGGCGGGTGCTCGATCCGGATCGGCACGCCGGGGTGATCTCGGTGGGTATCGGCGGGGCGTTGCCTGATGGTGGG